>CAJBLH010000249.1 GCA_903953895.1 uncultured Desulfobacteraceae bacterium
CTGTTCAGTGTGTTGAACAACCTGGAGGATATCACCCTGGATCCGGATTATGCCGCCATATGCGGCTATACCCATGATGAATTGCTGACGATTTTTTCAGAGCGGCTGCAAGGGGTGGACATTCCAAAATTACAGAAATGGTATGATGGCTACAACTTCATGGGGGATCATGTCTATAATCCATTCGATATTCTGCTGTTTCTCAAGCATCAGCAATTTCAAAACTACTGGTTCGAAACGGGCACACCGACATTTTTGATGAAGCTCATTCAGGAAAGACAGTATTCCGCTCTGGAAATCGAGTCCATTCAGACATCCGAAGCGATCATCGGCAGTTTCGATGTAGATATGATCGAGCTGGAAACGCTTCTGTTTCAAACCGGATACCTGACCATCAAGCATCATGAAATCATCCTGGGGAACACCGTGTTTCGCCTCGGTTATCCCAATGCAGAAGTGAAAATTAGCTTCACTGCATATTTACTGAACTATTTAACCCGCTCCCGAAAAGACAGCGAACGGAACAAATATGCGCTGTACCAGGCGTTATTGCTGCCGGATTTTGAAAAAATCCGCACCGTGTTTCATGCATTTTTTGCATCCATCCCCCATGACTGGTACCGTAAAAACGAGATTGCCGGATACGAAGGCTACTACGCCTCGGTCTTCTACTGTTATTTCACCGCCCTGGGCCTGGATGTGACGGCAGAGGACGCCACCAATCATGGCCGGATCGATCTGACGGTCAAGCTGGAAGGAAAGGTGTTCATTCTGGAATTCAAGGTGGTGGATCTGGACACCGGAAAAAACAGTGCGCTGGCGCAGATCAAAGCAAAAGCCTATCACGAAAAATACCGCGGCAAGGCAGACGAATTGTATCTGATCGGGGTGGAATTCAACCGCACGGAGCGCAATATCGTGAGGTTCGAACATGAAAAGCTTGACTCACCAACCGGTAAAATGTCTCTTTCTGTATTGAAAATCGTACACATGTTAACAAATGAGAAACAATGATCACATAGTTAGAGACAAACATTTTTCAGGATGTCTCTCTATATGGAAAAGACTGCAACAAAGCCTATTACCCGAAACAACAGAACCATATCTCTAAATTCTTATTTTACGGATGAGAAAATCATGCTATGCCAGCCTTAAGGCGGCAAGGTATTTTATCGCTGCTGGTCGCCAAACTGGGCGAATGTTAATCAGAAAGGGGAACGATAAATGGATGCCACGCTAACCGCCATAGAAATGGCAGGAACGGTCGATGAATGTCACCAATTGCAACTGGACGGCCTCCTTCCCATCCACGGGCCTAAGCGCGTGCGGGTCATTGTCCTGTATTCGCCGATTGATGAATGGAATGAAAAGGAATGGTTGGATACGGCGACGCTCAATCCTTCCTTCGACTTTTTAAAAGACCCTGAAGAAGACATCTATACTTTGAGCGACGGTAAACCTTACTATGACGAAACATAAAGTTGTTCTGGTTCCATTTCCCTTTGATGACCTTTCCAGCACCAAGGTTCGTCCAGCAGTCCGCCTTACTGATTTAATCGGCCCGCATGGCCATCTTATCCTGGCTTTCATCACAAGCCGCATTCCAACCAGTCCACTGGATACTGATTTGGTCATTGACTCGAGTGATCTCGATTTTGCCTCGACCGGGCTCAGGGTTTCATCTGCACTACAACTGCATCGGTTGATGACAGGCACAAAATCATTACTTCAGCGAGAACTTGGCGCATTATCGCCTGCGATGCAAGCCCAAGTTCAGGACCGACTCCGCAATTTATTTGACTTGAATTCCTCACACCTTGCCAACATCTGATATTCCAGCCGTCGGAAATTCCTTTCCCCGTTTCGAAGCCCGGTCCAAAGTGAGCGGAGTGGAAAAATACGCAGTGGACGCCTATCCGCCGGAGCTGCTCTGGGTCGGAGCCAAACGGGCCGGAATCGCTCATGGCCGGATTCTGTCAGTTCGCACAGCCGATGCCGAACAGGTTCCCGGTGTGGTGAAAGTGCTGACCCGAAAGGATGTTCCCGGAACCAACCGGCAGGGCATCATCCACAAGGATCAGCCGGTGCTGGCCGGCCAAAAAGTCCGCCATTGCGGAGATCCCGTCGCTCTGGTGCTGGCCGAAAACCGGGATGCCCTCAAACTGGCGCTGTCCACGATCCGGCTCGATGTGGAGCCGCTGCTGGGTGTGTTCGATCCGGAATCGGCACTGGCGCCCGATGCACCCAAAGTCCACGAAACCGGCAACACACTGATGGAAGCCGTGATCCGAAAAGGCGATCCGGAAAAGGTGTTTTCGGAATGCGATATCATTCTTGAAGATTGTTTCGAAGTGCCGTTTCAGGAACATGCTTTTCTGGAAACCGAAAACGGTGTGGCGCAGCTCAAACCGGACGGCATGCTGGAAATGACGGTTTCCACCCAGGCGCCGTTTCGGGATCGCATGGAAATCGGTCATGCATTGGGGATCGATTTTTCGAAAATCCATGTGATCAGTCCTTACCTGGGAGGCGGATTCGGCGGCAAGGACGGGGCCACGGTTCAGTGTCTGCTGGCCCTGGCTGCCATGCATGCCGACGGCCGGCCCGTCAAAATGGGGTGGGATCGGGAAGAAAGTTTTGTGGCCGGATACAAACGGCATGCGGCGAAGCTGTATTATAAACTGGGGGCATCGGCGGACGGAATGCTCCAGTGTCTCGAATGCCGCTTGTATTATGACACCGGCGCCTATGCCCATCTGGGCGGCGAAGTTCTGGAACTTGGCATGGAACATGCCGGCGGGCCGTATCGGATACCCCATGTGAAGATTCAGGGATGGTGCATCTATACCAACAACCCCATCGGCGGGGCGATGCGCGGATTCGGCGTCTGTCAGGTGGCTTTTGCCATCGAGCAGATGATGAACCGCCTGGCGGAAAAACTGGGCATGGACCCTCTGGAACTCCGGCTGAAAAACGCCCTGTGTCGGGGAGATCGGAACAGTTCGGGGGTGACCCTGGTCCATTCCACCGGGATGATCCCCTGTCTGAAAACGATCCAGACCCATCCTTTGTGGACGAATCGTGTGGCGTGGAAAGCGAAAGCCGGCCGGTTCAAACGCCGGGGTGTCGGTGTCTGCGCCGTATTCAATGCCATGGGCTACGGTCGGGGGCTGCCGGATTCGGCCATTGCCAAAGTGGAGCTGACGCAGGCCGGCCGGATTCGGGTCTATTGCGGGGTGGCCGACATGGGGCAGGGCAATGCGTCTGCATTTGTCCAGATGGCCGGAGACATCCTGTGTCAGAATACGGAAAACCTCGAACTGGTACTGCCCGATACGGAACGAACTTTTCCATCCGGATCGTCATCGGCCGGCCGCACGACTTACACCTACGGCAATGCATTGATCAATGCCTGCCGACAAATGAAAGAAAAGCTGATCCATCGGGCATCGTTGTTTCTGTTTCTGGATCGAACGGATGGTCTGGTGCTGCTGCCCGGCCGGGTCTCTCATCTGCCGTCGGGCCGGGAAATTCCCTTTTCGGTGCTGGGAGCCATGTTCCCGGAATCCGACCGGATATCCATCGATCACCATGTCATGGCTGTGGCGCTGGATGGAAATCTGGACGCTACCGGCTTCAAAATCGGTTTTCCCCATGTGTTCTTTTCGTATTCGGCGCATCTTGTCGGTATCGAGATCGATGAGCTGACGGGCCGGATTTCAGTCCTGTTCTATCTGGCGGTGACCGATGCCGGCCGGATCGTCAATCCCCAGGGAGTGACTCAGCAGGTTCAGGGCGGTGTGGCGCAGGGGCTTGGATATGCCTTGTGTGAAGAGGTTGGGCTGCAAGACGGCCGGATTGTGAATCCATCGTTTACCGATTATATCCTTCCGACAGCACTCGATATTCCGGATATTATCTCCCAGACGGTGGAAATCGACGAGCCGACCGGCCCGTTCGGTATGAAAGGGGTGGGGGAAGTCTGTATGAACGGCCCGCTGCCGGCGGTTGCGGGTGCTGTTCAGGATGCCGTTGGTGCATGGTGTCTTCGATCTCCGATTTCAGCCGGGCAGATCATGGAATTTTTGAAAAGGAAACGAAATGCGGGGGGGACATCGTGAGCATTCACTGCAAATTCAATGGAATGGAAATGGATATCGATGTGCCGTCCGACCGGCGGGTGGTGGACGTCCTGCGGGAAGACCTGGGGCTGATCGGAACCAAGGAAGGCTGTGGCGCCGGAGAGTGCGGGGCCTGCACCATTCTGGTGGATGGCGACCCCAGGTTGTCCTGTCTGTTGACGGCCGCCCAGCTTCAGGATAAGACCGTGACGACCATCGAGGGAATCGGTGTTCCCGATGGGCTGCATCCGGTTCAGGAAGCATTCGTCGAACACGGTGCTGTCCAGTGCGGTTTCTGCACACCGGGGATGGTGTTGTCATCCGTTCATCTCTTGAGTCAAAACCCGGAACCCGATCGGGATCAGATTCGAAAAGCACTCAGCGGCCATCTGTGTCGGTGTACTGGTTATGTCAAGATCGTCGATGCGGTGGAGGCGGTTGGGAAACAGGGGGCAGGGGGAAGAAATCAGGGGGCAGGAGGCCGGGGACAAGGGGCAGGAATCAGAAGAATCGATGGAGAAAAAAATGATATTTCATCCGGTTTCAGCGCTCAGGTTTCTGTCGATCGGTCCTTGACTTCAGACACCTCATGTCAAATTGCCGGTTCCCATCTTCCGCCTCCCAATCTCCAATCGTTGGCGCCTGTTCTCTTGCCGAGGTCATTGGACGAGTTATGGGGCATGATGCGGGATTGTCCGGATGCGGCGGTATATGCCGGTGGTACCGATCTGCTGGTCAAGATACGAAGTGGCGTGATGTCCCGGAAACGGCTGATCTGTCTGGAGAGAATACTGGAACTGAAAGGCGTTGAAGACCGGGGGAATCGGGTCGTGATTCGGGCGGCTACGACATTTTCGGAACTGCTTCGGGATTCGATTGTCGCAACGCATTTTCCGGTTCTGGCGGAGGCTGTATCGGAGCTGGGTTCTCCCCTGATTCGCCATATGGGAACCATCGGTGGCAACATCTGCACGGCATCTCCTGCCGGAGATACGCTGCCACCGCTGGTTGCCATGAAGGCCGACGTCTGTTTATCTTCCGGCAAAGGGATTCGAAGCCTTCCCATCGAGCGGTTCATCGTGGGCCCCGGACAGACCGTATTGGAATCCGGCGAGATTTTGTCTGCGATTCACATCGAAAAACCCCATCCGCAATCCATCCAGCATTTCGAAAAAGTCGGACGCCGGAATGCCCTGGCCTGTTCGCTGGCCAGCATGGCGGCCGTTGTCCGGCTGTCTGAGGACGGAAAGGTTTCGGCGGCATCTCTGGCATGGGGCAGTGTCGGGCCGACGGTCGTCACGAGTTCCGAAGCCGTCGATGCATTGATCGGTCGGCCGCTTTCCCTCGAATCGTTATCCGAGGCTGCCGCCATCGCCCGGCAGGCGGTTCGCCCGATAACGGATATTCGGGCAACGGCCGACTACCGCCGTGAAGTTGCAGGGAACTTGTTGTTGCGTCTTTGTGATCTGGTATACTGCAAAAGGGCATAATCTGCACGTTCCTGTTGCTCCCTCCCCCAGCGGGGGAGGGTTGGGGTGGGGGTTCAACAGTTAAGATTATGACCGTTGACAGTATAGTGAATTGACTAACTGAACAACGGAGGTTTCCATTGAAGAATACACTATTCTGGCGGACATCTGCCCAAAACCGTTTATGAGCTGGAACGCTGGAAAAAAATGAAAGAAGATCAATCGGCGTTTATGATATTCGCAAAACAGTGCCGTCATCTGGGCGGGGTATTTCTGGTGAGCTGTTTTGGAAATCAATCCACTGGCGACTCTTTCCAATGGCCAGTCCGTGGATGAAATGCTGACTGCTCTCAAAAAGCAGATCCTGCCGCAGGGTGGTTGACAACTGTGAACCCGATATTTTTGCTTGACGAGCAAGACAGGCAGTTTTATATATCGATATAAAGCGATATAGGAATATGCTATGAAAGAATTTATCAAGGTCATGAAAGCGCTATCAGACCCCAGTCGGGTAAAAATTCTCAAGATGCTCCAGCAGCGAATGCTCTGCGTATGCGAAATTCAGACCGCTTTGGGCCTTGCGCAGTCAACAACCAGCAAACATCTTAAACTGCTTGAAAACGCCGGGTTGGTGGTGTCGTCCCGGGATGGGCTCTGGATCAACTACCGGTTGTCCGACGGCGCTCAGAGTGAATATGCGGCTGGCCTCAAACACAGCCTTGAGCGATGGCTGGATAGTGATCCGCAGATTGCCGAGCTTATCGAAAAACTTTCACAGATTCATCGTGAGGATATTTTGAATTCAACCAAAATCTGCAGGCAGGAGTCCCCCCATGCTGCTCGAAAATTATGAATTGGAGATTTTCAACTCAAAATGCAATCCCGGTGCCCTGTCCGTCCACTGTTTTGCGCATCTGTCGCAGGATGTTTCAGATGCCCTGCCTTACCTGAATACGCTTCTGGGCGGTTTTGAATATCTGCAGGATCCGCCGTCGGTCACTTTCAAGGCCCAAGGCAAGCTCATTACGGTTCACGGTCGCAAAATTGCGGTCAACGCGCTCAAGGACGAGGCGGAAGCCCGAAAAATTATCGAATGGCTCAAGCGGGAAATTAACGATGCCTGGGATCGGCGGGATCAGATCGAACCCAGTACGCAGTCCACCCCTCGGCCTAAACTGATAGATATCCTGAGACTTCTGCCCAAAACCAACTGCAAGGCATGCGGGGAGCCCACATGTATGGTGTTTGCCGCCCGGGTTGTCGAAGGCGCCAAAGGCATCCAAAGCTGTACCGCGCTTGCTCCGGATGCGAAATCGGCGCTGGATGCCTATCTGAGCCGGTTCCATTTTCTGGATTGAGGCCGGAACCGAAGCCCTGTTTTTCCTTTATGAACAGGCTTCAGGAAGAAACGTCCGGCAAGCCCTGTCCGTTGCGTACGGGAGAATTGCTGCGTCATGTGCTGTTTCCCACGGATTTTTCCTCTGTGGGAAACGGGGCGGTCATGGTTGTGAAGAAGCTGATTCCCCTGGGTGTTGCCGAAATGACGATTCTGCATGCTCTCGAGGTGATGGAACCCTGTCCGGCGGCAGTGATGGCGCCAGCGGAGGAGGCCGCAATTTCGCTTCAGGAAATACTGGACCGTATCGTTGAACCGACCGAGGTCAAGGCGGCTGTCAAGGCAGGAATGATGCAGACGCTGGGTGCAGTGTTTCAGGAAGGGGAGCTTCTTGCCGAGGAATTGAATATGGCCAGGGAAATTGCATCGCAGTATCAAATTCATCAATAGACAGGGCTTTCAATATAATCTTAAGGAAACTCGTTAAGTCGTGCCAGTTCCACTAGAATATGAATTCCATATTTGAGAGTTGTGATATTACTAACCTTTTGGATGTTGAAAATGAAAAGATTGCACGTTGCGGGATTGTTGCTGAGCATGTTTGCGTTGTTGCTGCCATTAACCGATATGAGAGCTGCAGAAACGCCATCCGTGAAAGATATCAAGGCGGAATGGTATTTTCCAGAGTGGCTCGGAACAAGCCCGTATCCTCCTGTTTTCGAGATAAAAGATACAGAGAACAAGTATGGCCGCTATGCTGCGGCAACCAAACCGATCACGATCAAGGATCTGATCAAATTTCACGGCCATTTTTGCGGCGGGCTCGTGGAGAGCGCCGCGTCCTTGCGGGTTGCCTTTGATGTGCTTTTTCCCGATGGCATTATCGATCGCACTGATCTGCGCATCGTATCCAACAATCTTTCTGAAGATGATTTTCACGATCTGTATCGGTAGGGGGTTTCTCCGAAAAGATGAAAGGTGTCAATATCAAGATGTTCCGATTGCAAATCATCCAGACGATCGGCATAATGCATCGGAACCGAAAGACAATAATATTATCGTTCAGGAGGTAATCACCACGAGACGTTTTCATTCCTATGGTCCGGTGGATAAGGATATCCACTTCAGTGTGCCGCGGGCGAAACTGGTGGAAAACTGCCTGCATCATATCATCGGTGAGCCGGGGAAGGGCGGCCATTATTTCACGATCTGGGCGCCCCGGCAGACCGGCAAGACATGGCTGATGCATCAGGTGAAAGAACGGGTCGAGCGAGACTATCCGGATCAATTCATTGTGGGCACCATGTCGATGCAGGGGGTGTTTATGCAGCCGGAAGACCCTCTGAACGATTTTTTATGGCGGGCCCCCTTGTTGATGCAGGAATATCTGAATGTCGATATCGGTACGGTGGATACCTGGGAGAGATTCAAATGGCTTTTTTCGAAAAGGGCGGGGATATTTTCAAGACCGGTCATTTTGTTTATCGATGAATTCGACAGTCTGCCGTCCCCTGTTGTCGATCGGCTTGTCACCCTGTTTCGGGATGTTTATTTGAATCGAAACAATTATCTGTTGAACGGTCTGGCGCTGATCGGCGTTAAGGCGGTCCTGGGGGTGGACAGTATGCGGGGATCGCCGTTCAACATTCAGCGGAGTCTGCATGTCACGAACTTTTCCCCGGAGGAGGTGGCGGATCTCTTCGGCCAGTATCAGGCGGAATCCGGCCAGACGGTGGAAAAGGAGGTGGTCGGGAAGGTGTTTGATGTCACCCACGGTCAGCCCGGCCTGGTCGGCTGGTTCGGTGAGCTTCTGACCGAAAAATACAACCCCGGCATGGCGCTTCCGATGGGTCGGGAAGTCTGGGAGACGGTTTATCGTCGGGCATTGTTCGTGGAATTGAACAATACGGTGCTGAACCTGCTGGCCAAAGCCCGTGGGCCGTACCGTGACCGGGTGATGGACCTGTTCGTCACATCGGACATTGCCTTCAACTTGCGGGTGGAATGGTGCCATTACCTGTATATGAACGGCATCATCGATTACACGACCCAAACAGATTCACAAGGCAGCAACCGGGAAATCTGCCGGTTTTCCTCGCCGTTCATCCAACAATGCCTCTACGATGCGCTGACCGGTGATATCGTAGGGGATCGCCTGCCCATCCCGGCGCTGGAGATACTGGATAATTTGTCGGATGTATTCGAAGCCGGGTTGAATCTTCCGTCCCTGCTGTCCCGTTACAAGTCTTACCTGACCCGCATGAAAGCCAGGGGACTGAACCCCTTCAAAGATCAGCCCCGGCGGGCGGATCTGCATTACACGGAAGCGGTCGGGCATTTCCATCTGTATGCCTGGCTGCAGTTCGCCGTCGGCAAGCGGTGTGTGGTCAGTCCGGAATTTCCGACCGGCAACGGCAAGGTGGACATTCACCTGAACTGTGACGGTAACCGGGGGATCGTCGAGGTGAAAAGCTTTGTCGGTGTTGCCGAGATTCCAAAATCGCAATGTCAGGCCGCAGCCTATGCCGGAAGTCTGGGGATGGAATCCGTGACGCTGGCCCTGTTTGTCCCCGCTGATGACGAGGCCGTTTTGGACATACTGACCACCCGGACGGAACACAGCGGGATCATGGTGAATGTGGTGGCGATTGGATGGACGTGATACGGCATTTGCCCCGGCAATGAATTGCCGGGCTATTTTCGATCATCTCTACGAGATTCGATTGCGGGGACCTGGTTAAAAGTTGGACGCTGAACTCCTCATCCCGGGAATGTTCTCCGGAACCGAATACGCCAGCGGCGGCAGATCGCCTTCAATCTGGGCAAGCCGTGCGGCAATTTTGAGTACATCGAAGGTCTAAATATTCATTTTGGTGAATATGGAATTTCTTATATCCCATGCCAAGAAGGATTTTGTGAAAAGTTATAAAGTTTATTGTGAATATAATTAGTGGATTGATGATTGTCCTGAGTCTGAAGCCAAAAGTCGTTCCAGAATGGGTTTCAAATCGACAACACGATAAGCGATGTTCTGAAATCGATCAACCTTGAATCGGTCCGAGACAATGACAAACGGCAGCTTGAAATCATCGGGATGATTGCTGCCGTGAACCGTTTCATGGCCGGCATGGTCACTGGTGATGATAATCAGATAATCGCCTTTTTGCAGGATGGTGTCGATCAGGGAGCGGAGCATTTCATCGATAAAAGACAGCTCCTCGAAATATTCCTGTGACATCCAGCCTTTTACCGGGCCGACGCTATCCAGTCCACTGACATGGAGAAATATGAAATGATTTCCCGGCTGTTGAATGGGTGAAAATGCCTTGTCAACCGCATTGTCTTTGGAAAACCGGTGATCCTTGACTGCCGGGTTCACAAGAAATCCAAGTTTTTCTTTGGAATAATAATAACCGGTCCAAAAACCGTAAGACCCGGCAAGGTCGAAAATGGTATTTTTTGCAATCGTCGGTTCACCGGGCTGCCAGTTGTTATCCGACTTTCCACTTTCAGCAGGACTGAGACCCGTAAACATTGCGGTATGGGAGACCAGGGTCAAAGGCGGATCTGTACTCATGCCGTTCCGTGTATAGGCGCCTTGGGTCATCTGGGCGTAAATGGCCGGCGTCGTTTTGGCGGAAAGCGCATCGGGATGCAGCGCATCGATTGACACAATCAATACATTGCTCAAGGGCGCGGCAAATGCGGAAACTGTCCATAAAAAAACAAAAATGAATCCAACGATTGACTTATTCATATAACCACCATGGTATGTCATTACAGTCAGGCGCTTCAGCCACAACTTTTCAGAAATACAATCATTTTCTCAGGGTTTTCTTCCACTATCAATGAAAATAACCGATTTTCTTTCATGTCAAGTGTATTTCCTGTGGCCGAAATACACTTGACAGCAATTTTCATAACAGTTAGTGAATTGTCTAACTGAACAACGGAGGTTTCCATTGAAGAATACACTCGCTTTGTTTAAGTCCCTATCCGATCAAAATCGCCTTCGGGTGGTAGCCGCTCTGCTTTCCTTTTCAGAACTCTGCGCCTGTCAGATCAAAGAACTGTTACAAATTACCGGTGCAACTGTATCCCGCCACATGGCGTTGCTGATTCAGGCCGGGCTGGTCGATAGCCGAAAAGATGGCAAATGGGTGTATTACCGGCTTCGAAATGGTCAGCCGGAAGTCAATGCCTTGCTTCAGTGGGTGGAACAAGACGAAAATTGATTTTCATTTATCATTCACTTCAAAAGAAAGGAGTATGGTATGGCAAGAATCTTACCTGGTGAAGATCTGCTGATCCGAATGCAACGGGATCTGAAGCGCTCCCTGGCGGCAGACATGTCTTCCATCAAATGGTCCATGATCATCGACCAGGCAAAATGTGCGGGCTGCCATGCCTGCACCATCGGCTGTGTTTCGGAAAACAAACTGCCGCCCGGGGTTGTTTATCGTCCGGTGATCGAGGAGGAAGTCGGTACTTACCCGAATGTCCGGCGCAGGTTTCTGCCCCGGCCCTGCATGCATTGTCAGAACCCGCCCTGCACCAAAGTCTGTCCGGTGCAGGCCACCTATCAGAATCAGCAGGGGGTGGTCGTGGTCGATTACACCCGGTGCATCGGATGCCGCTACTGTCTGGTGGCCTGTCCCTATTCGGCCCGCACATCGGATTTCGGCGAATGGTACACCACCGATACCCCGGATGCCGAAGGCAAAATGGTCGGTCGTGCCAAAGCTTCGGAGAGTTACGAAGCGATTCCTGCAACCGAATACGGCAAACAGTGGCCTAAACGCGGGCATGGTTCACCGGTCGGAAACGCCCGCAAATGCCATTTCTGTCTCCACCGTGTGGCGGTCGGCATGCTGCCGGCCTGTGTCACCACGTGCGTGGGAAGGGCCACTTTTTTTGGCAACCGCAACGACAGCCAGTCGCTGATATCCGAACTGCTGGGGTCTCCCCGGGTTCACCGGCTGAAAGAAGAGCTTGGCACCAAACCGTCCGTCTATTATTTGCAATAAGGGAGGGCAGATCATGAAATCAAAATATTTCAATATCCTGGCTGTTATTGCCGTGTTGGGACTGATCATCGGATGCTTCGGCATGGCGGATCGGCTCATGTACGGCCATCTCCATGCCGGCTATGGGTCTTATGTGCCCTGGGGGCTGTGGGTCGTGTTTTATCTCTTTTTTGTGGGGCTGACCGCCGGCGCATTCCTGATCACCATCATGACCTATGTTTTCGGCGTTACCCGGCTGAAAAATGTCGGAACGCTTTCTGCATTCACGGTTCTGGTGGCCCTGATGTGCGAGCTGATTTTCGTCTCTCTGGATCTGGGGCATTTTGGGCGGATCTATCGGTTTCTCATCACGCCTAATTTTTCCTCCCTGATGACCTGGTTTGTCATTTTCACCAATCTGATGCTGATTATCTATCTCTTGGAGTGCTTTTTCCTGATCCGTGAAAAACTGGTGCTGTGGTCCACAGAAAACCGCAGCGGCAAAGCCTTTTACCGGCTGCTTGCCCTGGGAAAAACCGAATATACCGCCTCAGACCGGGAGAGCGACAATCGCATCGTAAGACTGCTTTCCATCATCAGCCTGCCTGCCGGCCTATTGTTTTACGGCACCAACGGCGCTTTTTTCGCGATTCTGCAAAACCGCCCGATCTGGAACAGCGCCATGACCCCGTTGCTGTTCATTCTGGCCGCCCTGCTGTCGGGTGGTGCGCTGATCACTTTTCTGATCGCTGTATTCCATTCCGATGACGAAATCACCCGTATTCTGGGACGTGCGGTTTTCTTCATTCTGGTCGTTTTTCTGCTGATGGAATTCATTCAGTTCTTCGTGGGATATAAAACCGGGATGACGTCGATCCTGACCAGTCTGGATCTGATCGTCACCGGCCCTTACGCCTGGACTTTCTGGCTGGTTCATCTGCTTATCGGAAGCCTGATTCCACTGATTCTGTTCATTACCGGCATCAACAATCCCAAAGCCATTGCCTGGGCCTGCCTGCTGATCGTTGTCACTTTCGTATCGGTGCGGTTCAATTTTCTGATTCCGGATCTGGCGGTGTATAAACTCGAGGGCCTTGAGCAGACATTTTCCCATCCGCGGCTGCGGACACATTATACCCCGAGTGTCAACGAGTGGCTGGTCAGTGTGTGGATCGTTTCTCTGGGAGTACTGGTGTTCATTTCCGGCATTCGCTGGCTGCCCATTTTATCATCGGAAAAAGGAGGTGTGAATCATGTTTGATGATACCCCAGGGGATGCCCTGACAACGGTTTGTGAAAAAAATGTTTCGCGGCGGGAATTCATCAAATGCTCGGCCCTGCTGGGCGGTTCGCTGGCCGCCGCCTCATACCTGATTCCGCTGATGGACGGTGGAGAAAGAGGCATGGCGTTTGCCGACGATCTCATGGGGAACGCCTACACCCATCATCTGCCGGAAAATCAGATTTTTTCCGCCTGCCAGCAGTGCAACACCCAATGTGGCATCAAGGTGAAAATCCAGGATGGCGTGGTCAAAAAAATCGACGGGAATCCGTTCAGCCCGTGGTGTATGACACCCCAGATCCCTTATACCACCCCCATGACCGAAGCGGCAACCATCGACGGGTCGCTTTGCCCCAAGGGTCAGGCAGGTATTCAAGCGCTGTATGATCCGTATCGGCTGGTAAAGGTGTTGAAGCGCGCCGGAAAACGCGGAGAGAACAAATGGCAGATCGTTTCCTTCGATCAGGCCGTCACGGAAATCACGGCCGGCGGCAATCTGTTTGGAGAAGGCCCGGTTGAAGGTTTCAAGGATATCTGCACCCTGAAAGACCCGGGGGTTGCCAAGGCGCTGAGTGAAGATGCCGCAGCGGTCGCGGCCAAAAAGATGACGCTGGAGGATTTCAAAACCAAACATGCCGCGAATCTGGCCTATCTGATCGATCCGGATCATCCGGATATGGGCCCGAAGAACAATCAGCTCTGTTTCATGTGGGGCCGCCTGAAAGATGGCCGGGGCGATATCCTGAAGGATTTTTTCGGAAAAGCGCTGGGCACCGTCAATACCCACGGCCATACCACCGTCTGTCAGGGGTCTTTGTATTTCACCGGAAAAGCCATGAGCGACCAGTTCATCGAAGGCAAATGGGACGGCGGCGACAAATTCTACTGGCAGGCAGACACCGGCAATGCGGAATTCGTGATCTTTGTGGGATCAAACCCCTATGAAGCCAACTATGGCCCGCCGCTTCGCATTCAGAAAATCACCGAAGGGGTGGTGGACGGGCGGATGAAAATTGTCGTCGTAGATCCAAGGTGTTCCAAAACCGCCTCACGTGCCTGGAAATGGCTTCCGGTCGATCCCATCAACGGGGTTACCGGTGTGGCCATGGGCATGATTCAATGGATACTGGAAAATAAACGATTCGATGCCCGGTATCTGCAAAACGCCAACAAAGGGGCAGCCAAAGCTGATGGCGAGCCCACCTGGAGCCAGGCGGCCTGGCTGGTTAAAATCGGAGAAAACGGCAAACCCGGTAAATATCTGAGGGGATCGGATCTGGGTGCCGAAATTGAAAAAAGGCCCAGAGCAAAGGCCGAAGACGGCGAATGGGAGTTTGACGCCTTCGTAACGTTGTCCAACAGCCAGCCCGTCCTGTTCGATCCCAACAGCGAAACCGTTCCGGCTGAAGGAGAACTATTGGTCGATACCGAAATCAACGGTATCCGTGTCAAAAGTGTCCTTCAGATCATCCGGGAGACAGCCAACGCCAGACCGCTCAAAGAATGGGCGGCTCTGGCCGGCATCGACCCCGACGACATCGTCGATATCGCCAAGGAATTCACCAGCCACGGCAAAAAGGCAGTGGCGGATATTCATCGCGGCGTCTCCCAGCAGACATCCGGTTTTTACAATGTGCTGTCCTGGTACACGCTCAATGCCCTGATCGGAAACACGGGATGGCAGGGTGGACTCAGCAAATCCACCACGTATGACCGGATGGGCAGCCGCCCGGGCAAGCCGTATGATCTGGGGAAAATCTGGAAAAAAGCCATCAAGGGCTGGGGGGTCAGCACCATCCGCCATGGGGTAGCTTACGACAAGACCACCCTGTTTGACGGCTATCCGTCCAAACGCACCTGGTATCCGTTCTGCAGCGACATCTATCAGGAAATCATCCCCAGCATCGGGGATCAGTACCCGTACCCGATCAAAGCTCTGTTCCTGTACATGGGCGCACCAGTCTATTCGCTTCCGGCCGGGCATAAACTGATCGAAATTCTCTCCGATACGAAAAAACTGCCGCTGTTCATCGTCTCGGATATCGTCATCGGCGAAACCAGCATGTACGCCGATTATATTTTCCCGGACACCACGTATCTGGAAAGATGGGAGTTTGCCGGGTCTCATCCTTCCGTTGCCCCCAAGGTTTTTCCGATCCGCCAGCCGGTTGTGGCGCCGTTGACGGAAACTGTCCGGGTGTTCGGAGAAGATGTCCCCCTGAATGTCGAGGCTTTTGTTCTGGGGGTTGCCGAGAAACTGAATCTGCCCGGTTATGGAAAAGATGTCTTTGGTCCGGGCCAGAACATGACCCGTGAAGAAGATATGTACCTGCGCATGGTGGCCAATGTGGCATTCGGCGACAAGGAAGATGGCTCGGACAAGGTCAAGGCGGCTAGCGAGGAAGAACAGCAGATTTTTGACAAATCCCGCAAGCATCTGCCCAAAACCGTTTATGACCTGGAACGGTGGAAAAAAATCATCGGGCCGGAACTTTGGCCGCATGCCGTTACAGTACTTCTCCGTGGCGGCCGGTTTCAGGCATACAAAGACGCGTATAAAAATGATCAGTTGGCCAACCAGTACAATAAGCTGATCGGTATTTACATGGAAAAGTTCGTTACTACCAAACATTCCATGACAGGAAAGTCTTATCTACCGCATGCCGACTATGTAGCCTGTCCAGCCGACTGCACCGGAAAGCTCATCGACGACAAAAGTCAGGGGTATGATATGACGATGATCACCTATAAAACCATCACTCAGACCAAAAGCCGGACATCCGGTGACTACTGGCTCTCTGCAGTCTATCCGGAAAATTTCGTGGAAATTTCCAGTCATGATGCCCGAAGGCTCGATCTTCACAGCGGCGATCGGGTGAAAGTGGTTTCTGCGTCCAATCCGGATGGCGTCTGGGAGCTGGGCTTCGGAAGCCTGATTCCCATGATCGGTAAAGTCAAGGTCATTGAAGGTATTCGTCCGGGGGTCATGGCGTTTTCTCTGGGTCATGGCCACTGGGGATATGGCGCCAGGCCGGTTGTCATTGACGGCGTCACGATTCCCGGAGATGCCCGAAGAGGTGCTGGATTTCATGCCAATGCCGCCATGCGGGTTGACCCGGTTCTGAAAAACACCACGTTATGCGATACGGTCGGCGGCAGTGCGGTGTTTTACAACAGCCAGGTCAAACTGATGAAGGTGTAAGGCAACTCGCATGAAATAATCGTCTAGATCGTTGTGTTTTACCATGAAGCTAACCTTGATAATCGTTTTGCTTACATCGCTATACCCCCCCGACCCTCCCCGGCTCGGGGAGGTCGGGAGGGGGGGCTGGCGAAACGATGATCATGGGGTTTTATTGCGTTATGGCAGGTTATATGTATTGTTTGGAATATTGGCGGATAAACTCTATGGGAGAACCACGAGATGCGAAAAATCTTGATTTTAGGAGCCGGAGCCGGCGGTACCATTGTCGCCAACATGCTGCGCAAAGAACTTGACGAATCCGAGTGGCAGATCACCATCATCGATCGGGATGAACGTCATCACTACCAGGCCGGATATCTGTTCATCCCTTTCGGGGTATATGGTGAGCAGGATGTTTTGAAACCCAAGAAAGAATTTATTCCCCAGGGTGTTGATTTTATCGTCGACAAGGTGGTGAAAATCGACCCCGGAGCGCGGCGCGTAGAAACCCTCAAGGGGCATTACGAATACGACTGGCTGGTGATTGCAACCGGCTGCGATATTCAGCCTTCTGAGATCCCCGGCATGCTGGATGGCTGGAGAAAAGATATCTTCGACTTTTACACGCTGGAGGGATCTCTGGCGCTGCGTAAGCGTCTGAAATATTTCACCTCCGGTAAGGTGGTTCTCAATATTGCCGAAGTTCCCTACAAATGCCCCATCGCACCCCTGGAATTCGTGTTCATGGCGGACTGGTTCTTTACCGTAACCGGCGTAAGGGACAAGGTAGAAATTGAATTTGTCACACCGCTCGACAATGTATTCACCAAACCGGTAGCGGCCAAAGCCCTGGCAAGTGTGGCTGAAAAGAAAAACATCAAGGTAACGCCTTTTTTTGATCTGGCTCAGGTCAATGCCGCAGAAAAAACCATCGAATCCCACAAAGGGCAAAAAGTCGGCTACGACCTGCTGGTGGCCATCCCGCCCAATATGGGCGCCAAAGCCCTGATCGATTCGAACATCAGCGACCCCGTGGGGTTTGTGCCCACAGACAAGCATACGCTGAAATCCGGCAATTTTGACCGGATATACGTGATCGGAGACACGACCAATGTTCCCACTTCCAAGGCCGGCTCCGTAGCCCATTATATGGCCTACACCCTGGTCGAGAATCTGGTGCGTGAAATTGACGGGCATGCACCCCTGCCCAAATTTGACGGACATGCCACCTGTTTTCTGGCATCCGGCTTTGAAAAGGCGATTCTGCTGGACTTCAACTATGCGGTCGAGCCCTTGCCGGGCAGTTTTCCATTTCCGGGAATGGGCCCCTTCAGCCTGCTTCAGGAAAGCCTCAGCAATTATTGGGGCAAAATGATGTTTCGCTGGGTTTACTGGAATTTGATGATGAAAGGGCTGGATTTGCCCCTGGAACCGCAAATGAACCTGGCCGGCAAAATCCGCCCGTCTGCATAAAGGAGGTATTCTCCATGACAAATGAAGAATTGATTGTACAACGCCTGGACCATCTGGAAAGCCAGGTCCAACCTTTGACGGCGTTTGCTAAAGCCGCAGGCGAGTTGCGTGAAGAACTGGCCCCGCGGGTCAGCGAGGCAGTGTCGGCGCTGATCACTGAATTGGCTGATGTCGAGGCCGATTTTCGAATGGAGGATCTGGTTTTTTTAGTCAAAAAACTGATGCGTAACATCAATAACCTGAATTTTGCGCTGGATCAATTCAAAAATCTGGTTGATTTTGCCTTGATTGCCGAGCCGCTGCTGAAAACCAGCGTACCGCAACTGATTTCCTACGTCGATCTTCTCGAGCAAAACGGCGTGTTCCGTCTGATCACTGTCGGTACAGATGTGCTGAAGAAAGTCGGTTCAACGTATTCAGTTGAAGATATGCGGCAAATCGGTGATGGGTTGGTGCATGTGATCGGTATCCTGAAAAAATTGACCGCGCCGGCAGCAATTGAACTCCTGGACCGGGCGGCCGATCTGCCTGCCCGGGTGGATGTCAGCCGGGCGCAGCCGGTTGGTTTTTGGGGAATCATCGGAGCCATGGGCGACAAGGAAATTCAGCAGGGACTGGGGGTCTTGATGGAACTCACAAAGGGCTTGGCCGCGCTGAAAACAGAGACATAGCTCTCCCGATAAAGCCAACACCGGGCCATATTTATCCATGTTTTGCCCAAATTAGGGGGGCGATGAATATGCTTCCTGCATCAGATTGTATCGCAGTTGAAAAACGGCATAGCCCTGATCCTGAGTTGCGAAAAGTCATCGAATCGGCTTGCATGGCACTGAGTTGTCAATGCTGGACCTGCGGTTCCTGCGATGTTGAGTGTCCGGTCAATATCGCCACTGGCCGCCTCCGGCCCCAGAGAATCGTGAGGCTGGCCAGTCTGGGCTTTATCGAGGAATTGCTGGATTCGCCTGAAATCTGGTATTGTCTGACCTGCCGGCGCTGCCTTCAGATTTGCCCGAACCAGGTCGGACCGTGCGATATAATCAATTATGCAAGGCAGGAGGCGATTTCCAGGGGCGTTGTGAACTATTCGTCCGTAGGCCGTCTCCATCTGCTTTTCACCCAATTTCAGAGAGTGCGCTGGCGTGCCGTTGCGCAGTGCCTGAATAATAATTCTGACGTCCTGTCACGGGAACAAATCGACCAGTGGCTTGCAGAACCAGTTCCGGAAACCGGTCATGTGATTTCACCCCAAGGCATTCTTCCCGGCGGGTCTTTTTTTGCAATTTCCGCCGCCGCAACCCGGTCCGCTGCCTGCTTCACCTGTGGCGAGTGCAGCAGCGCCTGTCCGGTATCTGGGGAACGAAGCATTTTCGATATCCGGTTCATTATTCGCATGGTCAACCTCGGACTGGCAGAGGAATTGCTGAGATCTCCGTCCATCTGGCTGTGCCTGTTTTGTGGCTGTTGCACGGATGCGTGCGGCCAGCAGATCGACGGCCGCCAGATCATTCAACGCCTTCAGGCCGCCGCCGCCTCAGGTGGATGGGTGACGCCGATTGCTGTCTTTCGCATGAAAGATGCCGAAACACTGATTCTTTCACGTTTTCTGGATATGGTGGATGAAATTTTCGGTTTCAAGCGTCCGGACTCCTTCTGAGCCGTTTTTCGCCTCCGCGTAACCAGGTTTTCATCATAAAAAGATGATCGTGAGTCAGAATTTCAAATTCGAAACCCTTTGCCTGCATGCCGGCCAGCATCCCGGTTCGATCACGACACCCAGAGGCGTTCCTGTTCACAGAACCTCATCGTATGTGTTCAAAAGCACCCGATATGCATCCGATCTTTTTGTCCTCAGGGAGCCCGGCAATATCTACCCCCGAATCATGAATCCGACCCAAGATGTTCTGGAACAGCGCGTCGCGGTCCTTGAAAACGGCGCCGCAGCCCTGGCCTTTGCATCGCCGCTGCAGTATACTATGCCACCATCAACCTCTGTGCCGCCGGAGACAAAATCACCTTCGCCAGCAATCTTTATGGCGGTACCTACACGATGTTTGACTGCATTCTGCCGCAGTTCAGGGTTGCTGTTAAATTTGTGGATACAAGAGACACCGGCAATTTTGGCGGTGGGTGAGATTAGCTTAATCTTAAATAATTCAAGCCGTTCTTTTTGAGTACTGGTGCCCTTATAACGCCAAATGTAAGTCAATTTCAGACACCACCCTCTGATTGTGCTACTCAAAGAATAGGCGACTTTCGCCGCCTCCTGCCTGTGTCAACGTCCGACGGCATGATCCAGCTCTGCCACCTGCTGGTGATATTGGTAGGCGGTCAGCACCAGATTGCTCTTGGCCTGTGTCAGGGCCAGTTCCGCATCACTGTATTCGATGGCGTTTCCGACCCCGTTCCGGTATCTGCCATCCGCCAGATCCATGTTTTCCTGAGCCTGTTTCACCGCCTGCTCCGAGGTGACAATGGCTTCGATGGAGGCATTCAGTCCAAGATACGCAACGGAAACCTCATTTAAGACCTGAAGTTCAGCCTGCTTCAGTCTGGCAGTCAGTTTATCGATTTCGGCACGGAATTCGGCAATTTTTCCCTGGATTCTGAAACCGGTAAAAAGGGGCCAGGAAATATTGACGCCCATCTGCCAGTAATCTTGAAGGGGAAACTCATTGTTTTCCAGACTGCCGGCAGCGTTTGCGGTAATCGAAGGCCAGTGTACGGCCTCAGATGACTTTAAAAGGGCCTGAGTCGCCTTGATCAGATCTTTGATGACCGCGATTTCCGGTCTGCGGTCACCGGCTTCCCGGATCAGCGTTTCTACCTCCATCATCTCGGCAGTCGTTTGGATCGCAACGTCGGCCAGTGCATACGGGCCCGATACCGGAGGCCCGCCAAGAAGGGTTTCAAGATCATATCTGGAGGCTTGCAACGCAAATTCCGCACGGATCAGATTCAAACGGCTGCTGGCATATTCTGTTTCACTTTTGGTGACATCGATTTTTGGGCGGATACCGGCCTGGTAAAACGCTTTGGCCTGATTGAGATGTTCTTCC
This sequence comes from uncultured Desulfobacteraceae bacterium, assembly GCA_903953895.1. GTDB lineage: Bacteria > Desulfobacterota > Desulfobacteria > Desulfobacterales > Desulfatirhabdiaceae > RAAP-1. The sequence continues at coordinate 20,928 of CAJBLH010000249.1, forward strand.
TGGATTCGAATGGATTCCTGGCTGACTTTGACCAGGTTTTGTCGCTTCAGGACTTCATAATAGATTTTTTTGGTATCCCGAACCGTATCGGCAATGGTCTTGACCACTCCTTTTTCACTGGCAGAAAGACTGTACCGGCTTGAATCCACTTTGCCGCTGGTCTGCCCGAAATCATACAGATACTGAGATACGGAAACACCCATTTGATAGTAATCGTACTGACCGCGAAAGTCCATTTGGGTAAATACATTGGTGTTCCACTGATTCAGGCGGTTATATCCGGTAACAGCCGATACCTGGGGATAATAAGCGGATGTCGCCTGGGTAACTCTGGCGCGGGATGCCTCGACTTCCTGCTGAGAGATGGTAATTCCGGGATTTTTATGAATGGCGGTTTCGACGATCTGATCCAGCGTCAACACATTCTCCTGCGCAAAGGAGATGGAAATGGATGACGCCATCAGCAACAGAATCATCCAGGCGACAGCCGCACGAACAGGCCAAGCATTCATCGGGTGTATCCTCCTTAAATCTAAAAAAACCTAAATAACCATGAAACACACGAAAGACACGAAAAAGAAAGACGGTTCGAATCGATATGTGGGCAGCTTATTGGAATTGATTGACATAAATAAACAATCATGAATCTTTTCTCAAGGCTCACCCCCAAGCGTGAAAATGACATTCATCCGCTGGAAAGCCATTGATTGACAAGTACTGCTTTTTCATTTGCGCGGAACAGGATATCTTTCAGGTTCAACGTCAGCAGGCGGCGATCTTCCATAACAAGCCTGCCGTTGATGATCGTATGACGGACATCTGCTCCGCCGGCTGCATACACCAGATGAGAGTAAGGATTATACATGGGTGTCAGATGCGGCTTTCGGGTGTCTACGATGATGATGTCGGCTTTTTTGCCGGGTTCCAGAGATCCGGTGATATCGCCGAATCCAAGGGCTTTGGCCCCTTCACAGGTGGCCATTTTCAGGACGGTGACGGCATTTAGAGCCGTCGGGTCTGTCAGCGCTATTTTCTGAAGCTTGGCGACCGAATCCATTTCCAGAAGCATGTCCAGGTTGTTGTTGGAGGCGCATCCATCGGTGCCCAGTCCCACCGTGACGCCGCCTGCGATCAGCCGGGTGACCGGGGCGATTCCGGATGCCAGCTTCATGTTGCTTTCGGGGTTGGTGATTACATTGACGCGATAGCCGATGATGCGATCAATTTCGGAATCATCCAGGTGAACACAGTGATCGGCAATGATGTTCGGGCCCAGAATGCCAAGGGACTCCATATGCTCGAAAGGTTTTTTTCCGTATTTTGTCTGGATTTCAGCCAGTTCTGCAAGGGTTTCGGCCACATGGATAACCAGCGGCACCCCGTGCTTTTGGGCCATGGCATGGCCGGTTTTCAGAAGATCCGGGCTGCACGTGTACAGTGCGTGGGCTTCAACGGCAATGGACACCAGCGGATCATCTTTCCATTTATGAATCAGGCGTTCGGTGTATTCAAACCCTTTTTCAATCGGCCCGTAATTGGGAGAAGGAAAATCGTACAGCACTTCACCGACCAGGCTTCTCATGCCTGACTCTTTGGCTGCCCGTGCCACCTCACCTTCAAAAAGATACATGTCGCAGAATGTCGTGGTGCCGGATAGAATCATTTCAGCACAGGCCAGAAGTGATCCGGTGTAAACAAAGTCGGCATCCATCCGGCTTTCTGCAGGGAAAATATAACCGGAAAGCCATTCCATGAGAGGCAGGTCATCGGCGAGTCCTCTGAAAAGGGTCATGGCCGCATGGGTGTGGCCATTGACAAGACCGGGCAAAATGATGCCACCATCAGCGTCGATGATTCGGCAAGCGGTAAGGAGGGGAGCCACGCCCGACCCGATACGGGTGATTGTATCACCTTGAATGGCGATGAAGCCTTTTTCGATGACCGTCAGCCGGGGGTCCATGGTTAGAATCATGCCGTTTTGAATCAAGATGTCATAAGTTTCCATGACGATGGGGTGACCTTCTTATTGTTGGTGAAAAGATTTGCCCAGAGCCGTGGGAGCGGCAGCAGAAAAAAAACGAAGGATCGATTTCAGCCAGGGCCTGTTCTGGGCCAGGATCCGGACGGATTCCTGCTGGCTCGCGTACATGAGGACCAGGATGAAAATCATCAGCGGAAATGGTGCTGTCTGAAAGACCTGGGCAGGAATGGAGGGGAACCAGCCCTGAAAATAAATCCCCATTACCTGAAGCAGCGCAAACAGATAGGCGCCCGCCGCAGCCTTGACCGGGTTCCAGCCGCCGAAAATGACCAGGGCCAGGGCGATCCAGCCGGTGCCTTCAGCGCCTTGGGGCCTTCCCCAGCCCGGCTTGGCGGAAAGGGAAAAGACGGCGCCGGCAAGGCCGACCAGAAGGCCGCCGATGATAGCGTGAATCATCTGGACTCCATGGGGATGGATACCCCTGGCATAGGACGCCACCGGGTTTTCACCGACGGATCGAAGCTTCAAGCCGTAGGACGTGTGATAAACGTACCACCCGGACAGACCGATCGCCAGGAGGCTTCCGTATACCGTGATGTTGTGCTGAAACAAAACCGGGCCGATAAATGGGATGTCTGATAAATACGGAACGGGCAGGGGAGTCACCTGCGGGCCGTGAATCCGGGAATAGGGATTTCCCAGAAAATACGCCAGATCCCGTGTCATCAGGGCCAGTACGAATCCCACGGCAACCTGGGACAGCTTCAGATAAATGCTGAATACGGCAATGATCGCTGCAACGGCTGCGCCCGTCATTGCACCAGCGGCAAAGCCGGCGGCCAGGCTCTGCGTTTTGTAGGAAACCACGAAAGCAGCCATTGCGGAAAGCAGGATGGAGCCATCCAAAGAGAGATTGATCAAACCGGATTTTTCCGTGATGGTTTCCCCGATAGCGGCCAGGACGATGGGAGCCGCCCCTGCGACAACACCAGCAAGTATCATTGCGGAATCCATTTCAGTCATGACGCTGCCCGCCTTTTTCGCCAGGCATGAACCCCCAGGGTGACAAGCACCATCGCCCCCTGAATCACGCCGCTGAGGGATGAGTCGAGTTGAAGCACCATGGGCAGTTGGATGCTGCCGACATTCAGACAGGCAAAAAACAAGGAGATAATGGCGGTCATCCCTGCGCGAAACCCTGCCAGCATCACAACCAGAAGTGCCAGGTAACCATATCCGCTGGATATCGACGGAATCAGACGGTGATACACCGCAACCACCTGAATGCATCCGGCAAGCCCGGACAGTCCCCCGGCAAGACTCATGGCCAGCAGCATATATCGGTCGGGATGAAGCCCGAACAGTACGGATGCGGTTGCATTGTTGCCGATGGCCGTCAAGTTGAGGCCGATGCGGGTGAAACGAAGTATGTAGGCAGTTATGCAAAGAGCCAGGATTGTCAGCATGATGCCGGTCGGTGGCACATTGACGGCAAATGCCTGAGGCAGCCAGAGGGTCTGAGGAAACGTTTCGGTGCCGCTCATGGAGGCGATGCCGGGTTGTTTCCAGTGGCCGAAAATCAGCCATAGAATCAATCCCTGCGCCATAAAATTAAGTCCGAGACCGGCAAAAATTTCATTGACCCCGCATTTGGTTTTCAGAAATCCGGACACAACGGCCCACAGGGCGCCGCCGACCAGACCGGCAGGAAATGACAGCCATAAAAAAAGAATCTCGTTTTCAGAGCCCACTCCCCATTTCAGGATTCCGGTCGCAAACACGGCGCCCATGATCATCTGGCCTTCAATGCCGATGTTCCACAGACCGATTTTGAAGGTGTAGAGCAGTCCGCAGGCGCATAATGTCAGGGGAATCCATGCTTTGACGCTGTGACCGAATTTCACCCAGGAACCAAAAGCTCCCATAAAAATATGATAATAGGTGCTGACGGGCGGCGCACCGGTTGCGAGCAGAATCAACGTGGTAAAAGCCCCAATGCAGATCAGGGTGATGGACCAGTCAACGACTGCGGTCAGCAGGCGTTTGTGCGTTAGTGAAATAATGTTCATTCAGTGCTTTCCGGCAATCGCCCTTCCCAGCTCATGAATGTTCGTTTGTTTCGTATCGACATCCATGGTCAGACGTCCGTCGAAAAATACCAGGATGCGATGGGCGATCATCAGAATCTCATCGAGTTCGGTTGATGAAAAGACAATGCCGGCCTGGCGCAGGCGATGACGCTGCAACTGCTCCCATATCCAATGGGTGGATTCCACATCCAGACCACGGGTGGGATTTTCAAGAAGCAGCAGACGCGGCGTTTCAGGCAGCAGCGACAGCAGCAGACGCTGCTGGTTGCCTCCGGAAAGGGTTTCCACTGGTGAGTTGGGCGTTCCCTTGATATGAAACCAGTTGATCTGCTGTTCCGCTTTTTGGAGTGATTCCGACCACTGAAGACCGAACCCCTTTCGGTTATTTTGCAGGGCTATGTGTTCGGCAATGCTCAGACCCGGAATCAAACCTTCTTCCAGACGGGCTGTCGGCATGAACACCACCCCTTTGTCTTTGAATGCATAATGATTTCTGCCGTCAATCCGGATGCCGTTCAACATAATGGCCCCTTGTGTGGGTTTTTTCATGCCTGCGGCCAGTCGGAGAAACTGCTCCTGTCCACTGCCTTCCAGCCCGGCAAGGCCGACGATCTCGCCTTCCCGAATCTGGGTGCTGCAGTTGCGAAGTCCGCAGCGGCCTCCGATGGTGGAAACCGTATCCATAACCAGAATCGGATATCCTGGCGGAATCGGTGACAGGAGCGGCGGCAGGGGAGGGGTTCCAAAAATCATTTTTAAAAGGGCTTCCGTGGAAAACGGTCGGGTCATGTTCCCGGATAGCATTCCGTGACGAAGGACAGTGACCCGGCTGCACAGGTTTTCGACATCTTCGAGCTTATGAGAGACCAGGATAACGCTTTTTCCTTCGGCGGCAAGGGCTTTCAGGGCATTGAACAGGACATCTTTTTGAAGGTCGGAAATGCCGGTTGTGGGTTCATCGAGAATCAGCACATCAACGCCTATGGCAAGCAGTCTGATGAGTTCCAGTTGCTGCCTTTCTCCGATGGTCAGGCTTTTGACCGGAGCATCGGGGTTCAGCGAAAAACCCAACTGTTCCGATAACCGGTTTAACCGGCATTGAAACGCTTGTTTCCGGATTCGAACAGTTGATGTCTGGCCAAGTATGAAATTGTCGAGAACCGTCAGTGAGGGAAAATCCAGCGGGTCCTGGTATAACATGCCCAGCCCCAGTTTCATGGCCTGTTCCGGACTGCAGTAATCCGCAGGCTGTCCGTTGATCAGAATCGTTCCCCGGCTTTTTCGGATGATGCCGGCCATGATCTTCATCAGGGTGCTTTTGCCGGCTCCGTTTTCTCCTAGAATTCCATGAATGGTACCGGGTTCGATGGTCAGACTGATGCCGTAATTCGCCCTGGATACGCCATAATATTTATGGATGTCGTGGAGTTCGATGCGCATAAAATAAGGTGACAGGGGGCAGGTGACAGGGTGCAGGGCTTTACCTGCCACCTGTCCCCTTTGTTTTTATTTTGTGCTGCTCTGGCCGGTCATGCCTTCAAGCAGTTGTTTCATATACCAGATCTGCTGATCCGTGGCGATTTCACCGGATTTGAGGTAGGTGGCGCCGTCCTGGTAATTCAGGGGCCCTTTGAACAGGTTGAGTTTTCCGGAACCAATATCTGCGATAAATCCATCCAGAGACTGTTTGGCGGCAGGTGAAAGCGCCGGGCCTGACTGAAATCCGACAGTGGTGGTGTCTGGATTATTCAGATTCTTCCAGTCCGGTTCCAGCCATATCCATTCGGATTTCCAGTTTCCGGCCAGGGATGACTTGATGCGTTGGACATATCCCGGCCCCCAGTTGAAATAAGGAATGCCCAGGCAGGCTTCAGATGCGCCTTCACAAGCGCCGATATAGTCATATGGAAGCGCCCAGACCTCTTTTCCCTCCTGACGTTTCTGCCGGGCAACAACAATGGCCTCGGTCGTATCAATCCCGGAAACCACCACATCGTGACCGGTATTGAAAAAGTTTTGAACCACCTGGGTCGGATCGGCTGTCACACCGGGAATATTGAACCAGAAACCTATCCAGGTTACCTGGAACTTCAGATCTTCCGGTTTTCTCTTCAATACGGTTTCCCAGGCATACTTGGCCCCGAGATAGCAGGAGACGCTTAGCCGCCGGGTTTCTTCATTGATCAACGGACCCAAATAGCCAATTTTTCCGGTTTTGGATGTCATGGCGGCCGCAAAGCCGGCCATCATCTTTCCATATTCCATTTTTCCAAAAAGATTGGATAGGTTTTTCGGGGCTTTGCGGGTTAATACATCATCTCCTGAAATATGCAGGAAATGAATCTTCGGATGCAGCAGTGCGGCTTCCCGAATGCCGTCCTTCATGTCATCGGAGTTGGCGATGACAAGTTTGGCCCCTTTTTCCACCATGTCATCCACCAGTTGGGGGATCGTCACTCCGGGTCGGTCTGCGGGATTGACCTTGTCGATGTAGATCATTTTAACGCCTGGAATCATTTTTTCGGCATATTTACCGCCATCATAATGCGCCTGGCTGTATCCCCGGTCATTATAGGGCCCAACCAGCAGCAGCCCGAAAGTAAAAGGTGTTTCCGCAGAGAGGGCGGTGGCGGATGAGGTAAGGCAGCATAAACAAAGTAGTCCAATCCACAGTCCCAGAGATTTTTTCATAATTGCTCCATTATTGGATGAAAATCGAACATCACCGAAGATTCTTTTCTGCCCATTCGGCCAGATATTCCCGGTGGATTTTGGCATTGTGCCGAATATCCACGGGGAAATCCGGATGAAACAGAAAGGTATCGATATCTTTGATCAACAGGTTTTTGGCTGCCATATTCAAAAGCTCTCGTTTCAGCTCATTTTCGTAGGATGCACCTTCCTCACGGGTCTGAACGATGATGACGGGTTTTTGTTTGGGCGCTTTTCCGACGCCCACCAGGGCGCTTCGCAGCACATCGGGATGGTTGTTGAAAATGGCTTCGCAGGGAATGGTGTAAAGTGTTCCCGAAGGGGTCTGAACCCGATGGCTTTTTCTGCCGCAGAACCAGATCCGTCCTTTGGTGTCGGCCCATGCTAGATCCCCCATCCGGTGCCAGAACTCTTTGCCGTCGCGAATTTTGGCCAGGCTGTCCGCTTCATGGTTTTCAAAATAACTCTGGGTGACCAGATCGCCTTTTACCACGATTTCACCGATCTCCGCGGGCGGCAGGACAAGTTCATCGCTCCATCGGGCGATGGGTGTGTCCGTGATTTTGATGATGCGGACTTGCAGATCGTCAATAGGCCGGCCCACACAGATGCCATAGCCTTTTTCGCTGAGGTTCCGGGTTTCAGAGAGGATTTCCCGACTGGAAATGGACAGAATCGGTACAGCTTCGGTGGCTCCGTATGGGGTATGAATTTCGGCATTATCACAGAGCAGGTGGCTGAACTGCTCGATATTTGCCGGAGATACAGGAGCGCCGGCAGAGACCACCCGCTTCAGGGAAGGCAGCTTGATTTCAGATTGTTTGCCGAAACTTCCCACCCGGTCCAGCAGCGCCGGGGAGGCAAACATATTGGTAACGCCCTGATTGATGATGGCTTCGATGATTTGTTCCGGATCCACCTTGGCGGGTTGCGTGGGGTCCATATCCGGAATGATGGCGGTCATGCCGAGTGCAGGATCGAACAGTGCAAAGAGGGGAAATGTCGGCAGGTCGATTTCATCGCCGGATATTTGAAAATGAGACTGAATGTGGCGGATCTGAGCATCGAAATTTCCGTGTGTATAAACGGCGCCTTTGGCGGGGCCGGTGCTGCCGGTGGTAAACAAAATGGCGGCGGTTTCATCTTTGTGTGTGGCCACTATGGGAAAAGGTTGCCACGGGGTCAGCCGGAGGTTTTTCAGGGAGTGCCCTCCCCAGAACCAGCGGGAGCCCACGGTAATACATGTTTTGACGCTTCTGAAACTGCCCGGATGCAGCATTCTGAAAGCATGGGCTTTGGAGATGCCGATAAAGGCTTCGGCTTTGCTGACTTTCAGGCAGGAAAGCATTCGCGGGATTCCCATGCCCGGGTCCACAACAACCGGGATGGCGCCGGTTTTGAACAGGGCGAATGTCAGGGTGAAAAAATTAAGACTTGGCGGAACCATCAGCACCGTGCGGGTTCCCCGTGTAATGCCGATGGAATCTAGACCATGCGCCAGGCAGTCGGATTCCATATCCAATTGTCTGAATGTCAATTGCGAATAGGCGACTCTTCCATCCTCATCCCTTCCGGAAGGAGATACCACAGCACGTTTATATGGCTGTATTTTCGCCATCTGGGTCAGATGGAAAGCGATGTTCATCATTTTGGAATCAGATTGGGGCTGAATTGATTGTATCATCCTGGAGACCGTTATGCTCACGATGTATTTTTACGGCAAAGGTAACCGGCGATCTTCAATGGTTATCCCTGATAAGTGATTAAAGGTTCGGAAGGTTACAACATGATACCGGACTTTTCAAGAAGTTTAAAATTTCAACAAATGTTCTTTCCGGCTCATCCTCCAGGAGGTAATGGCCTGCATCCGGGAATCGGTGAATCCGGGCTTGGGGAAACCGTCGTTGCCATTCCAGCAAATAATCCGAATCAAAAACAAAATCGTGCATGCCCCACAGAATCAGCATCGGAATGGGTGACAACCGGTGAAGATGACGGTCTATCCATTGGAGCAGCGGATAGCTTGGATCGGATGGAACCATCGGAATATCATCCACGAATTTAAATGTGGCCAGCCGGTTGTTCCAGGAATTGTAGGGCGCACAAAGCCCTTTTTTGATGTGACGGCCAAGCGCCTTTCGCGGCGCCATGACAAGGGCTGCACGGCAGAATAGATTTCCGCCCAAAACAGCGATTCTGGCAAGTGGTGCAAACCGTTTGAGTACCCGAAGTCTGAAGGGAAGTTTTTTGCCTTTCGGCGGAGAAAATGCAGCCGTATTCATCAGGATGATCCGTGAGATGCGGCCCGGATGGCGCAGGGCGTAGCCGATGCCGATCGCACCCCCCCAGTCGTGAAGGATCAGGGTGATGGGCTTATCCAGCGCCAGATTATCGAGCAGCCGTTCCAGATCATGAATCCGGCTCGACAGCCGGAAGTCATATTGTTCTTCATCCGGTTTGTCCGACAGCCCGCAGCCCATATGATCGACGATGATGGTTCGGTAATCTGCGGAAAGCCGCCGGACGAGATTTCGAAAATAAAATGACCAGGTGGGATTTCCGTGGACCATGACGATCGGATCTCCCTGGCCTTCATCGAGGTAGTGATAGCGAAGTCCGTTGATGATCAGAAAATGGGATGCAAACGGATACAGATGGTGCAGTCCGCTCATGTCGATGGCGTGTGTTGAAATCGTCATATCGTCCTTACCATTCCAGACCCAGCATCATGCAGTTCAATCCACTGCCAATGCCAAAAAATCCGACCAGATCAGCTTTTTCCAGAAATCCCCGCTCCGATGCAATGGCAGCGGTGATGGGAAGGGAAGCAGTTCCGATATTGCCAAGAAACGGATAGGTGACAAAATCTTTGTCTTTGGAAATCCTCAGGGCATCCAGAATGGTTTTCTGGTGGGTGGCGCCTACCTGGTGGCAGATGATTTTATCGGGTTTGTCGGTCGTCCACTGCATCTCTTCGCGGAACATGCGATAGGTCTCAACACCCAGCGTTACGCCGTGCTGAAGCACACCGATGGAATCGGTTTCCATGATCTGGGGCATGGTGGCCGGAATGCCGGTATCCGGTCCCCAGCGGCAGAGATCGTGATGCTGGGCCGCGTTTCGAATGGTTCCGCCCAGGAGCCGGTGCCCCTGACTCGAAAGGGATTCATGGCTTAAAATGACGGCGATGGCACCCGACCCGCCGGTCAGGGTAGCCACGGTTTTTCGAAAAATGTCCATATCCCGGGTTTCCAGCATACGCTGAATGCTCAAGTCCATGATCTGCCGGCTGGATTCACACGACACCACCATGCCTGCCTGAATCTGACCCAGTTCAATGGCGCTGGCGATCAGAATTATCCCGTTCAGGACACCGAGGCAGGCATTGGAAACATCATGGATCAGAGTCTCGGGTCCCAGCCCCAGCGCATGACAGACAGCGCAGGCGGTGGCCGGTTCAAGCTGATCCCGGCAGACGCCGCCGTAAACCAACATACCGATCTGGTCCGGGGAAAGATTTGATGACTGAAGCGCTTTTTTGCCGGCCAGGGCAGCGCCTTCATACATGGGAAACCCCGGATCCCAATATCGGCGTTCGCGAATGCCGGTAATCATTTCAAGCTGGCCTTTTTGGAAATGAAGAGCCTGGTAAAGCGGTTCCAGTCGCTTTTCGATATCATCAGAGGACAGGACATTCGGGGCCAGCTCATAGCCCATGCTGTCCAGATAAACCGTATTGAATTTCATAAATCTACCATGAACTCCCTGTGAAAAAAATGATTCACGATACAGACACCAGCCGGATGCCGAATTGTTTCATTTCATAAATCGTCAAACCATCTACGTAGAGAAACCCGTTTGCAATGATCATGGGAAGTGGTGCTTCTTCGATTCGGGTGACGATTGCTTCCACCTTTACCTGTTTGTTTCCGGGGATAACCTGACCCCGGTAGATCCAGGTATGCTGAACTCCGGTAACCAGCGAAAATCGGCAGCGTGAAGCCAGATGGGGCCATTTGTCAATGGCGATGAACTTCAGAAGCTGGATGAACGCTTCAATTCCCAGAGAGCCGGGCCAGACCGGGTCATGATAGAAATGGGCTTTGAAAAACCATTCCGATGGATCGACTTTTTTGGAACCCTGGATAAATCCCAGACCCGACGGGCCGCCTGCCGGGTCATACAGATCGATGGAATCCACCATGCGAATGGCCCGGCCGGGCATGGCCAATGGCCCAATCGATGGCGGACAAAAGGCGCCTGGTTCCGGAAAGAATGGAGGTACATCCTCGAGAGGATGCGGTTGCCGGGCAGCACCCTGATCTTGGACCGGCTGATACCCTCTGTCATCTGTTTGGGCCAGGCCTTTTTGCTGGGCCAGGGCCGATTCCGTAAAAAAGCCGAATGTGGTCTCTCCCGCATAGATCACGCCACCGGCAGAAGCCACAGAAAAATCAAAAGATTCGATGATCATGTCAGCGGCGGAAGATACCTGGGTCAACCGGCATTTCATGGTCAGAACGCCAGCATCTGGAAACGAATCCTGAGAGATTCTGCCGCTACCGCCTAAATTTCGAAAGCGCAGATCCTTTGGGCTGGTAAGCGCCGAACCGGCATAAGCGGCCAACCAGCCGCAAGGCTGAAGTGCGATTTCCAGAAGTACGGCATAGGGCATGACGCCGGACCGGTCTGCCGAAAAATACCAGTCTGAAGGCGATACCGTGTATTCCGCTGTGATCCAGCCGCCTGGTTTCAGCACAAAGGCCGGCGGTTCCGTTCTGATGATGCGATCGACAAACAAAAATGGCGGCCCGGGCAGCCGCGCCAGAAATCTGTCTTTGTCAAAATCCCGGAATGTCTCGCCGAAGGCATCTGACGGCTTGCCGACAGCCAGGGCCAGTATCTGTTCCCGGTCATAACGGCAGTTTTTGCGGTCGGGATGAGAGTCAGGCGGGTACACCCTGCCCCCTTTTTCCCAGAAAGGTTCGATTTCTCCGCGGGTGACGCCGGTCATTTTAAGAGAAATATCCCGGAACATGACAATGTGCTGGCCGTCTGCAAACATGTGGGCATCGGCGATGACATAAGGTTCGGGGGTATAACCGAGTTCTCGGATTTCGACCTGGTACACCACATGACGGGTTTGGGGTGTCACCGGTCCCCGGCATTTCAGGATGCTTTTTACGCCGGCCACCGGTTCATAGCAAACACCGGGCTTGTCCGTCACCCAGCCCATGCGCTGAATGAACACGCGAAGGGTGTGGGCGCAGCATTCATACATCAGGGTTCCCGGCATGACCGGATCATCCATGAAGTGACAGGTTAAAAACCAGTCATCCGGATGGATGTCGGCCTGAGCCTGAATCATTCCAAGGCCATAACGTCCGCCGACCGGGTCCAGGGTCAGCACCCGGTCGATCAGGCGCATCCTGCCGCCGGGAAGCCGAAGCGATTCTGAAAGCGTCATGTCGGCAAAATGCGTATCAAAACAGGCGGCAAGATTGCCGGATCTCAAGGCGTTCACCTGAGTGTCCGAAAACGTTTCCACTGATCGGGGCGCCAGTTGTTTCCAGTCGGAAGGAATTTTTCCGGGTGCTGGTTGAAGTTCCGGCTCCGTGAGAATGATGCCGCCGGAATTGCGGACTTCCGTGTCGGTGAAGAATCCGGCACATCCATTTTCCATGGTGATCAACAGTTCGTTTCCAATAAAACCCTGGAAATGAAAAAAGAAAAGCCAGGTTTCCCCCTGACGGACGAATCGCTCGATCTCGATTTCGTACCGGATGACATCTCCCGGTGACGGCAGTCCACGATGGAACTGAACCGCAGCATCCAGCAGGCGATAAGTGCGGAGTCCCTTGACTTGGAGATCGATACCCAGATAGGCGCATAGAAACAGATCCGCCTGACCTGCTTCAACCGAGATGCACACGGGGGCATGGTTGCCATCCAGATACCAGGCCCCGGGAACGACGTCATGTTCGGTCACGACACGCCCGGGGCCGAGAGAACCTTTTTGGCCGTCTACGCTCAGGATGCGGTCCACGAGCATCAGGGGCTCATCGGGAAGTCGGACTCTGGCTGGATACGTATCGACATCGGCGAACTCCGGCCCCAGGACTTTTGCCGCCGAACCGATGGCAAATTCCATGCAGAGGGAACGGGGATAGGAGACGGGCAGGGGGCAGGGGGCAAAATCGCTGCTGCCTGCAAGGTGCATACGGGCAAGAGGCCGGTCGCCCATACCGATTTCCGGGTGTACCATCTGGTGCTGGAGCAGCTTGGTTTGCAGAGCAAAACCATCGGCATAATCCCGGCTCAATGCATTAGAAAAATTCAGAAATGCCGTGTGGGCATCGGCGGTGGCGGAGGCATTTCGGATGACGGCATCCACGATATCCGAGGGATACAAAACCGGGGCCGCCAGGGTGAGGGGGGCGGGTGTCTGAAAGACCGGATGGCTGCTATGCTCAGTGCCTGTGGATTCGCGGGCGAATCTGTCGGATGCGGACAGAGCAGTCGGCTGTATATCGGGCGCCTGCGGAAATTTGGGGTGGAAAGGGTTGCCTCCGGCCTTAAGGATCAGTTGACGGCCGGTGGTTGGGGCGGTTTCCGGATAAGAATGTTCACCGTAAAGGGGTTCCAGATTCATGATAATCCGTTCTGTGGCCAGTGTTCCCAGAAGCTTCAGGATGGAAAGCACTTCGTCATCTGCGCGGGAGCTTGCCGAAAGCGCCAGATGCGGGCGATCCTCCAGGATGCGGGGGATCATCCGGGTGCAACTGGAGTGAGGTCCCATTTCCAGAAAAATGCGGACACCATCGGCATAGGCCTGGTGAATGGTTGCCGGAAAATCAAACCCCGATATGGCCTGTCGGGTGATGGAATCGGCGGCGCTTTCTGTATTCAAGGTATACGTACGATTCAGCGCGCAACTGTAGAATCGGATATCCGGGGGCTGAACGGTCGGAAACCGGTGAAGTTCGCGGTAGGCCTTCCGAACCGGGCCAGCAGCATCGCAGTGGACTGTCACGACACCGTCCAGAAAGACGGCTTCGCATTTCAATGCAGCGATCACGCCTTCAACATCCGGCTGGTTGCCGCCGATGACACATTCCTCCGGCGTATTGACGATCAGCAGCCGGGCATGGGCAAACAGGGGCAATACGCTGTTGACGGCATCCGAGGGCCGGTTGACAGCCGCGACCTTCCAGACAAAAGATGCGGATGATTCGATATTCCAGGCTTTTCTGGCAGCAAGGCACGGACCGGTCAGTTCGGTTTGAAACAGCGGGCTTTTCGCCAGCCGAGACAGCATTTCCCCGCGATCCGGCCAGGCGCCAAGAGCAAAAAGCCCGGCGGTTTCTCCCAAACTGTATCCGATGACCGACTGCGGACGGATGCCAAAACTGTGGATCAGGCGGGTCATGATGCCGCCATAAACCACCTGGCCGTAGATTGGAATCAGGGAATTGGCTGAAATGGCGTTCATGGCCTCGGTTTCCCATCCGGTGTCCCAGGATTGTCTGAAAGGAACATAGGCGGCGGGCGCCATCTGGGTTTTCAGTGCAGGCGTTTCTGCATCCATCCCGCGAAGAATCTCCGGCCAGGTTACCGCCAGCGCCCTTCCCATGCCCACATAATGATTTCCGGAGCCAGGAAAGACAAAGGCGATATCCCCCGATCCTCCCATGGGTCGGGGTGAAAAAGCCAAGCCGGATCGGCCGCCGATACGCCGATGAACTCCGGCCGACACCACCTCGCGCGCCTCGTCAATCAAGGTTTTGATCTGTTCGGGCGTTTCCGCGATCAGACTGACGGCCAGTTGATTCCGGGCGGACAGGGGATGTTGGCGGAACCACGACCGGGCAGCTTGCTCGATCGGAGATCCCGCGTTCTGAATGTGCTGATCCAGCAGATTCAGCCCCCGGATCAGGTCATCTCTGTCCATTCCTTCAATAATGAACAGGGCGCTGCCACCCAATCCCAAAGGTCTTTTTCTCTCCCACTCCGAAGTCAGGATGCAGGTATCCTGCCGCCGGAATTCCATTTCCACCCCCTGTCCCCTGTCCCCTGCCCCCTCTTCCCTGATGTCTGTTTCATGGCTTTCCAGAACCACATGACTGCATGCACCGATAGCAGAAAAGGCGGCGCAGCAGGCCCTACGCGGACCATCCTGGCGGTTTCTGATCCAGTACTGTGGAAAACCGGGAAAATGAAAGTGGGGGCGCCACCACGGGTCTTCGGTGGCTCGGGTATAACCGACCAATGGCGGAAGAATTTCCTGATACAGGCACAAACAGGTCTTGACCAAGGAGGCCATGCCGGCGGCAGCACCGGCATGGCCGATAACGGATTTGACGGAACCCACGGCGATGCAGGCTGACGGATCTTGAAAAACGGCGTTCATCGCCTTGGCTTCAAGAAAATCCTCCTGCGGTCGGCTGCTGCCGTGGGCTTCATAAAAGCCGATGGTTTCAGGTGGGATACCTGCTTCATTCAGGCTCTGCTGCAGCGACCGGACGTATGCGTTGTGATCATCCGGAGATTCAGCACAGGCGACACCCAAACCTTTGATAACGGCATAGATGCGGTCTCCGTCGGCCAGCGCCTGATCCCGTTTTTTCAGAATCAATGCGGCTGCGCCTTCTCCCGGAAGGGCGCCGTCCGCTGCTCTGTCGAAGGGACGGCTGCTGCCGGAGGGAGAAAAGGCGGTGATGCCGTTTGCGATCAGAATGCTCCGGATATCGCCGGCCATATCTACGGCGCCAACCAGCATGGCATCGGTTTCGTTTTTCTGGAGCAGACGAGCGGCAATGTCCAGAGCGGAAAATCCTGATGCGGCATCGCTGGAAACCGTAAAACTGGGAGCCCCCAGGCCGAATTCCCGAGCCACCCGGCTGGCGACAATGCCGGCCAGGGCTCCAAGGGTACGAGGGGCGTTTAAGGCCGGCCCAAAATCTTCTTTCAGGGATTCAAGCCAGGCAGCTTTCCGGGTGCTGTCAAGAGAGATTCCTGCCTGCTGCAGCCAGTCCGCATGCGTCTTGCTCAGGCTCCACCGGACGTGGTAATCGGTTGCCTCCATATCAAATCCCATGCCGATGATCGCTCCCATGCGGGGCCGAAGCTTTCGGGATGTATAACCGGCATCGGACATGGCTCTTCGGGCAACCTGGAGCATGAGAAGATGCTGAAGCAGAATTTCCGGGATTTCATTGGGCGGAATATGCAACTGGCTCAGTTCAAGCGTGATTTCATCGATGTATCCTCCAGGAATGTCCGGAAAATCCACAAATGCGGCGGCAATGGCGTCACAACCTTTCCACCGCAATTCGGGACGTTTTTGAATCCCGGATTTGCCCGACAAAACCGCTTCCTGAAAAGCCCTTAATGTATGGAAGTTTCCAAAGCAGGCATCCATGCCGACGACGGCGATATCCAATGCCCGTGGTTTCATGGTACGGGAAATCGCGGCTTGCGGCTTGCGACTTGTGAATTCATTATTCTGAATTTCTGAAAGATTCGTTGTCCATTCCTCCAGAAGCACATGCCCGTTGATGCCGCCAAATCCAAAGGCGCTGACGGCGGCACGGCGGGGGATGTCGGGATTTCTGCGGTTCCACGGTCCCGGCTGCGTCTGCACATGGAAAGGGCTGCCGTGAAGCGGGCTGTTTTCTGCTGCTGCGGAAAAATTCAGGGATGGCGGCAATGTCTGATGCTGGATGGCCAGAAGAATTTTGATGAGCCCGGCGGCGCCGGCTGCGGTCAACAGATGCCCGATCATGGATTTTATGGAACCTATGGGGCAGGAAGGTGATGTCGATCCGGTGTTCTCCCACAGTAGTTTCAGGCTTTGTAGTTCTGTGGCGTCTCCGACCGGTGTTCCGGCGCCGTGGCATTCAATGATATCCACATCGGTCGGCCGCCAGCCGGAAGCCTGGTAGGCCGCCTGCATGGCCCGCAACTGGCCTTCGGTGTCCGGGGCCAACAGGTTTCCGCGCATATCGTTGGATAGCCCGATTCCACGGATGACACCATAAACGGTATCGCCGTCTTTCAGCGCATCATCGAGGCGCTTTAAAACGAGAATTCCGGCGCCCTCGCCCACCACAAGCCCGTCTGCATGGGCATCGAACGGGGAGCAGCGTCCGGATGATGACAGCGCCCGCAGTTGACTGAATCCCACCTGGGTGTACAGACAGTCGGGCCGGGACACGCCGCCGGCCAGAACCGCATCGCAGCGATGATCACCGAGCATGTCGCAGGCCAGTTTGACGGCATACAGGGAGGAAGCGCATGCTGCATCCAGGGTAAACGCCGGGCCGCAAATTCCCAGCGATTGAGCCAGAACAGCGGCGGGAAAGGCCGTTACCTGGCCGGCCAGACAACGATCGATCGTCAGAGACGATAACGAGTCAGGATTATTTCGAAACAGGGCGGATTTGAACGCTATCCCAAGAATCTCCTGAGCCAGGCGGGAGGATGCCTCGGTTGGCAGTGCAATGGCCGCAAGGATGATACCGATGCGGGTTTTATCAATGGCCTGGGACTGAAATGATAAAAAAGCCTGCCGGCCGGCCTGAAGGACCAAGTGATACATCGGATCGAGCGAACGCAAGCGGTTTTCGGAAACGGCAAAGCCGCTGGCATCGAAATGAAAATCATCGATCAGACAGCCGCGCCGGTGAAAAGCCTTGTCTGGAGCGGGTAGAGAAGATACCATATCCGCCGGATGCGCCACCCACCGGTTTTCTGGAATATCCTTACAGGTGTCTTTTTTCTCGACGATATTACGCCAGAACAGGTCCAGTGTATTTGCGCCGGGAAACACACCGGCCATTGATACCACCGCAATAGGGGGAAAATCTTTCAATCGGGTCACAAATTCTTCTTTGAAAAAGGTTAATGATCGCGCTATATACCCCTTTTCCGGTTTTGTTTGCAATACCCCATTATTCTCACAGCAAAGGCGCAAAGATCGGAAAGGGAGTTGAAAAATATCAAATGATTGAAACGATGATCGAGGCCGAGGTTTTGTTTAGAATCGTTTCTGTTGTATAAACGATAAAAACATGAAATAATCATTCACAGGACAATCCGGATACGCGTCTTTTTCGCCTGATGAAATCGTGAAAAAAACTGTTCACAAAGCCGAATGTCTTGAAGGTGTCAATCATCTTAAAAGAAAGGAGCAATGCAATGGCAGTTTCAGGAATATCTTCAAATCTTGCTTCATATCAGACAAATCAGAACAGCCCCCTTGCCAAGCTCAAGGAAGAATTCGATAAAATAGGGAAGGCTTTGAAATCGGGTAATGTTACCGATGCAAAAGATGCACTTACCCAAATTCAAAAAGGTCTTTCAGCAAAAACTGGCAGCGGCATCAATCCCGTGAGTTCCGATATCGCCAGCCTAGGTAAGACTCTGGACTCCGGAGATATCAAAGCCGCTCAACAAGCATTTTCCAGGATTCAGGAAAAGCTATTTCAGGGCCGGCCTCCCATGAGAAGCGGAAACGAAAATGCCTATCAGACTCCGGGTGCTGGTGTCGCTTCATCGGGCCCAAGTGCTTATGATAAAACGGTACGTGCTCAAGCACAGGTAGCAGCTCAGAATGTATCGGAACTGATATCCACATCAAATCCCGCAAGAAATCCCTTGTTGGGAGCTTTCGTTAACACCATGGTGTAATCGAGGCAAACCGTGAAATATTCTTTTTATTTTCCATCTATCCCTTCAGCTCCGGCAGCCGCCTCAATCCAGCATACTCCAGCAGCTCATCCATCTCCTGACGAGATGACCACAAAATGCCCTTTTCCCGGGCATATGTTTCGGCTTCCCCGGTCAGGCCATCATGGGCAAACAGCCAGAGCCTTACGGCATCCGGTTCTTTTTCCGCTTTCACGGCTTCACCCTGCTCCCACAGCGCGGTCAGCACGTCCAAAGCCACCTTTTTTCCCTGTATCCATTTGCTCTGATACACCCACTGCTCCCCCCAGGCTGCGCCCAGAACATCGATTTCCTGCCCCTTACCCGACCTCAGCCTGTGCCGGTGTGCAATATGAATGAACGTATGGGGCATCTGAATGTCTTCCGCGGTGTGGAAAAACCGCGCCGGCAGTTTTTTCCGCTGGGTATTCCACAAAATCTGGCTCATGTGAACCTCTGCCAGATAGCCCCGGTATTCCCGGAATCTGCGTTCTTGTTTCCGAAAGCGCCGGATCAGTTCTTCCTGTACCACATGGGCATGCTGCCCTTCCACCTCAATTTTTCCCCAGACTTTCAGAAACTCCAGAAGAATCGGGTCATCCACCTTGCGAAACCATCCGCCTAGCTCCAGATATTCCACCAGATCCCCGCGGGACAGCTTGATCAGTACATCCCGGATGGTTTCAAGGGGCACATGCCGACCTTCGCGATCCATGAGTTGTTTTTGGATCTGTTCCAGCTTCAGCTCTCCCCGCCGGCTTTCATCGGTGTTTTCATCCAGGGCTGACAGATACAGTACCCATTTGGTGATTTTATGTTCGTTGATGCGCTCGATCCATTGGGTCACCTGATCGTGCAATTCCCCCCAGATAAACCCGGAAGACAGATCCACTGCCAGTATCCGATTAAGGGTTTCTTCGTCAGATATCGAAGTAACGGTTTTTGCCGCCTGTTTGACCACCGCCGTAATGTAAAAGGGATTGCCGCCGCATCTGTTCGAGATGACTGGCGCCATCAGGTCGGCAACATCGGCGTGGTAGAACACTGCGACTTTTCGGGCCAGTTCCGCTCCCCAGTAACCGGTCATTTCGCTGATGGGTTTGCTGTCAAATCTTCCGAACAACGCCCGTTTGCCAATAATCTCCCGGCTTAAAATCGTCATGGCGGAGCCTGTGACAAAATGGGGGCAGGTCGGGGATTCCACGGCCTCCTGCATGTAACCAACGATGCTGAAGTCATACTGGGGCAGACGGGTGTTCTGAAATTCATCCAGAAACATGACGATCGTTATATCATCATAATCCGATATTCGCCGGGGGAAAATGACGGCTTCCTCTTCAGGGACAGTGATATCTTTTTGCTGAAACGATTCAAACTGTCTCAGTGCACCATCCAGTCCAACGGTTATTTTCAGTTTGGATCGGATAAACGGAACAATCTCTTGCCGCGTGATTTCGCGGGTCAGAATAATCTTTGGATCACGCAGATGAAATGCCGTCATCCATCGCAGAATATTCTCCACATACCCGACAGCGAATTCCCATCGGTCGGTTTTTTCTTCCTTGAAACTGTAATACACGGGGATGACGGTATATGGGTCATTCGGGTCCTGTTCGATAAACAGGCGATTGATCACGCGCTTGAAGATTTCGGTTTTTCCCATGCGGCGTCTTCCCAGCAGCACCGTGGATGTGGTCCTGCGGTGAGCGGCTTCTCTGGCGGCGTGATACAGATAGTCCAGAAATTCTGTCCGATCGGTATAAACATCTTCCGGAACAAGGGGTCTGATGACGTATTTCATAATGGTCGATCCTTTCAGTATGTCATATACCTTCACGTGCCGCATGTCAGACCTGTCAGATCCGCATAGCGCCGGCTGATTTCCTTCTCCGAATCCATCACATACAGAATGTCGTTATAGAGCAGTGTCAATTTTCGAGATACTGATAAATTGATAGATGAAGTGAATGAAAGTCAATATGACGGGTGACAGCATTCGCGGATACAATCAATTTGTAGCATTGGAAAGGTTTTTCGAATAGTCGAGCAATTTTTTATACTCCGCGCTCAGATACTCACGCTCCTGCAAGAGTACCCGGTAACGATCGGAGTCCGCCGCGCTGCCGCCGGCGCGATCCAATTCAGAAATGGCGGATTGTTGCGCTTTTAATTTTTGTTTCTGGTCTTTAATTTTACGTTGTAAAGCGGCAATTTCATTTTTTTGTTTATCAGACTTGGCTTTCAACAGGTTAACATCAGACTCCAAACGGGAAATATCTTCCTCCATCCTGGTCACGCGTTGCTGCTCCAATGTTAACTTGTAATCGCGCAACTGAACCTCGCTTTCCAGCGTATCGGACTGTTCCTTTAGCTCCTGATTAACAGCCTGCTGACGGTTTAATTCATCCTGACGGTCCTGAATCCGCGCATCATAGGCTCCGGAGTTGAGACCGTACAATCCTCCAAAAAGCCCTCCCTGCCTGGGATCATTGCTTCCTGCACAGGCGGTCAAGACGGCAGGCAATAGAATCATAAATATAAGCATTCGCCGCATAGCTATTTCCTCAACGCAGTTGATTCATTCAGTTTGGCCATTTCTACACTTTGGGCGTCAAGTATGGCAATATTCTCTTTCAGTGCGATGACTTCCTGATTGAGTTTTTCCAGCTTCGCCTGATTTTGTGCCATACGTTGCCGATCCTGGCCCAGAGCCGCCAGTTCCTTGTTCAGGCTGCTTTTACGCTTCTCAGCGTCACTGATCCATTTTTTTATTTCATTTTGTTTGCTTTGCAGTTCGCTGGCTCGAGTTTGACTATTGATGGATTGGGCATTGATATCTGCGATTTGCTGATCTAATATCTGGATTTTTGTTGCTGTTTGCTTGTTGAATTCTTCCAGATCGCTGTTGTATTTCGCAAACACCTGTATCTCACCGTCCAGACGGTCTTCCTCATCGACATATTGTTGTTTGCGGCTTGCTACCGTACTGCCCAGCGCGTACCCGCCAGCGCCTCCCACCAAGGCCCCGATGCCGGCGCCGACCAACATGCCGTTATTTCCCCCCACAACTTTGCCCAGAATAGCACCTAAAATGGCTCCCACCCCGATTCCAAGGGCAGTTCCCTGTGCTTCGGTATTGTTGGCATCTTCACTGGCTGAACTAGCGCCAGGTGTCGTTCCTGTCGTGGCGCATCCTGAAAGCAGCGCCGATACAACCGCCACAGCCATCAGTTGATGAAAACATTTTTTCACGATAGTTCCTCCTTAATAAAAAGAATCAATGATCTCATTGATCCGTCCCTTCACAGACACATGCCATGGTCGGCAGTTTGAACGGTTCCAGCGCCTCCCGGATAGCCGTCACAAAACGGTGCAAGTCCTGGGTAGGAACATGTTTTCTCAGAGGGATCAAGTCGTTGAACAATTGAGCGCGCAGTCCCCTGCTGATTTCGAGTTGAATTCCCATCCCGCGGCCACCGATGTTGCAGATATTGGCGGGGTTTCCGCCCGGATATTTCGTGACATCGACAACCGCATTGAACCCTGCGTGGTTGAGGTGATGGCAGATGCGTTGTCGCAGTTCGATATCCATTCCTCCGAGGTAAACGACGACTTCTGTACACTGCAGGCAGTCTTGGGAAAGTTCCTTACCTCTCCCTGTGGGAGAGGTAAGGGGCGAGGATTCTAAAAATGCAGATTGTGATTGGTCAAAGTATGTACCGGCGTAAATTCGTCGAGATAGGCTGCCGATGATTTTCGGGCGCAGTCGTCACACATCGGGCGGATGCCATCAAACTGAATGACGGATCGTGTTTTTTTCCGGATATACTCGAGATATCTAACTGGCGCCATGTCCGCCCCGCATGTTTTGCAGCAAGTCAATTTCTGACGATTCAGGATCGTGCCGCAAAGAGAAAGAATTCTTTCTCCTTTCCGGTCTTCAATTCTCATGGCCTGGGTGGGGCAGTTGGCGGCGCAGGCGCCACAGAGAATGCATCGCTCCTCGGTGAGTCTGAAATCGGTCGGGCCAGGATGATCGAAATCGATATAGCCCATTTTCAAAGCCTCGATTCCCATCTTGTCGCGGCATATTTCCACACAGCGCCCGCAGCGTAAGCAGATATCGCATCGCAGGCACCTTCTGGCCTCTTCCCGAACCATGTTTTCCGAATATCCAAGTTCCACCTGCTGAAACGTAGTACGCCTGCGATCGATGGCAAGGACCGGCATATGAGGACGCTTCAAAACCATTTTGGTGACGGCCGGAACTTCCAGCCAGTCGATTCTGCCCCGTCTGACCGGAACCGGCGGCATCAGGGGCTGTGGAATGCCAGATAGATACCGGTCAATGGCATCGGCAGCTCGTTTGCCGCCGCCGATGGCCTCGATGACGGTGGCCGGGCCGGTGACCGCATCGCCGGCGGCAAAGATGCCGGGAATGGCGGTTTCCATACTGACCTTGCCGGCATCCAGCGTATTTCTTCGGGTCCATTTCAAGGCGGGGAGCGTTGACAGGCATTCCTGGTCTACTTGCTGACCGATGGCGGAAATCACGACATCGGTTTCGATCAGATAATCGCTGCCCTCGACTGGAACCGGATATTTGCGGTTGCTGTCTTCCTGAGCGATCATTTCAGCCCGGATGCAGCGAAGGGCAGTGACCCGGCTGTTTTCACCGATAATCTCTGCGGGGATGGTTAAAAATGAGATATGGATGCCTTCTTCCTCGGCCTGCTCCACTTCCTCGATATCCGCCGGCATTTCATCCCGGGTTCTGCGATAGGCCAGAGTCACCTCGTCACATCCGAGTCTCAGGCAGGTTCTGGCGGCATCGATGGCTACATTTCCGCCGCCGATGACGACAACTTTTTTCCCGGGAATTTTTCGCTCTCCCAGCGCCACCCGTTTCAGCACATCGATAGCCTGAAGGACTTGCACATAATTTTTTTCCCCGGGGATATTCAACTGAAAGGATTTATGGGCGCCGATGGCAAAAAAGAAGGCTTTCATGCCTTCGGCTTTTAGATCATCGAGATTAACGTCTTTTCCGAATTCCGTGTTAAAACGAAATTCGACGCCGAGATCCTCCAACGTGGCCACTTCCCGATCGATCACTTCTCGGGGCAGCCGGTACCGGGGGATTCCGATCATCATCATGCCACCGGCAACGGGCAGGGATTCGATAACGGTGACCCCATATCCCTTGAGCGCCAGATAGTAGGCAGCGCTCATCCCTCCAGGTCCGGCGCCGATGATGCAGACTTTCCGTCCCTTGTCAGCGGCTTTGTCCGGATTTCGGTACAATCTTTCAGACATCGCCCTTTCGGCGGCAAATGCCTTTAAAAATTTGATGGAAACCGGCTCATCGATCCGACCCCGCACACACATGAATTCGCAGGGTCGTGTACAGACCAGGCCACACACCCAGGGAAAAGGATTATCCTGCCGGATCACATCGATGGCCTCGGCGTCCCGGCCCATCCCGATCAGTGTGACGTAAGTCGGGATATCGATTCCGGCCGGGCAGGTGATCTGGCAGGGCGCCGGCGCCAGCTTGACGCAGGCGCCGGTGGCGCAGTTATGGGTTTCTACATGGCTGACAAACACCTCATGATGTGTGGTCAGCGTATTTCGGACCAAATTGGCCACTTGTCGGCAGATTTCATCCGGACCTTCGTCTCCCAATTTATCAGCCAGTACTTTCAGCGAAGGCAGGTGATCCTGTCCGGCCCTTCCCCAGGCGATATCCCGCATCAGGGCCAGGATTTCCTCGGCACGTCGGCGACTTCTGGGATGTTTCAGGGATCCGGAATGAATGAAATGATCCAGTTCGGAAATGGTGGCATTCACCGGACAACCGATATCAGGCATTTTCCCTCTCTTTACTCCATTGCGGCTATGATGGCTGCATGACGTTGCCGACGGATCTGCCCCATGGATTCCGCAGGACCGAATTCCAGGCAATGCGTGGTGCAGATCGTAACACAGGCCGGTTTCAATCCGTTATCGATGCGGTCTTTACAGAAATCGCATTTGACAACCTTGCCGATTTCGGGGTTCCATTGTGGCGCACCCCATGGACAAGCCGTGATACAGGTTTTACAACCCACACACAGGGCATGATCCACAAAAACAATGCCGTCCTGCAGCCGTTTCTGCATGGCACCGGTCGGGCAGGCCGCCACACACCAGGGATTTTCACAGTGAAAGCAGGGCATGAATACGTACGAAGCCCTGGGAAGACCGCCGATAAATCGGGGACCGATGGTCATGATCTGACAGAGTTTGGGGCCGGCCGGCAGCAATTTGGTGCTTTTACATTGTATCTCGCAACTGTGGCATCCGATGCATTTCTTTTTATCCTGAAACAAGTAAAATTTGCTCATTATCCTTCTCCCTGACGCTATCCTTCTTTCGCCATAGTCCTAAATTCGATTAATAAAATAAGGGGGAAAGTTCCATTTTCCGGAACCCTCCCCCGCTTTTTATCAGAATTCAGGTGTGAAGACAAACTATAAAGGTTAGACCGTGAGACAGTCGCCTTTCGCCGTGGAATGGAGTTAATACAGACCCAGAAGATTCAGTCCGAGAAGAACCAATCCGGCTACAGCAACGCGTTTAACCATTAGCGGACTGATGCGTTTGGCGATCTGGGGGGCGATATATCCGCCGAGAATGGCTGCTGGAAACATGATCAGAAAAAACGTCATGTCGAAGTTTCCGAACTGATAATGCCGCATGGTTCCCATCACGGTGTTGAAGAAAATGGCGGTCAATGAACTGCCAACCACCAGATACATGGGAAGGCCCAGACCCACCGTCATCAGGGGAACCATAAAAGGGCCGCCGCCGAAACCGAACATCGACGCCACAATGGCCAGCAAAAATGCACCGATACATCCAAAAATAATATTAATCTTAAATTCCTGTCCCCAAAATTCAACGATCATGATTGATGCTCCTTATATCTGTTTATGAATGAAAATAGTCATATGAGATTTGATGCAATTGCAATTGAAGCGATCTTATTTGGCCTTTGCGGCAGCTTCCGCCCGTTTCTTGAATTCCGTCAGGATGGCCTGTTCCTTCTTGTTTTTGGCCATATAGCCCGGTGTGGTCTGCCAAAACATTAATGCGGCCAGAATCAGCAGAATCCATCCGAAAACGAATTTAAACTGATCCAGAGTGATGAGCTCGGTCAGTTTGGGGCCGATAAAGCCGCCGGCCAGCATGGCGATGCCCATGGTGATTCCCAGTTTCCAGTTGATAAACTTGATCTTGGAATAATTGTAGATACCACTGGCTTGTGAAAAGGCGACGGTAGGCATAACGGTTCCGGCAACCACGGTATGCGGCAGCGGCCACAGGGAGATCAGAATGGGATTTAAAAGAAATCCGCCGCCCGCACCCATGAGAACGCCGAATATGCCGATGGCCAGAGTCAGCAGAAACGGCCAGATGATGTTCAGGCTGGTGCCGGCGTTGGACAGATACATCATGGGAAAGCCGATATTGTTTTCAACGACGGCCGGCTGGCTGCGAAGTGCTTTATCCGCATAGGCCACGATGAAATATTTTCCCGGGGCAGCACCCTGAGGAATATTGACTTTGGCGGTGAAGGAGCCATCCGCATTCTGTTCGATGGATGGGCTGATCAGCACACCGATACTCCGGAAGCGAGCCTTGGTCAACTGCATGGCCCGTCTGCGGGTCTCTTTGTCGTCCAGATCCGGCAGCTTTTCGCCTCTTGAGCCGATGATGCTTGCCATAATCGTGGACTGATAGGCATCGATTGCGATTTTTGATGGCGCCATATAAGCAACGTCCGCGCCCATTTCTTTCAGTGCTTCGGAGTAGGCCCATCCGCTACCTTTGGCTTTATAGGCATCGAATATCTCTTTTTTATCTTTGGGTGCATAGATCTTGTAGCTAGCGGGCAAGGCATGGGTCAGGTAGAGTTTATAAGGAATTTTTCCGTCTTTGTCGGGTTTGGAGTCAAAAAAAGAAGACCGGACTTGTTTTTCGGCCCAGACTTCCAGAAAAACCGGTTTGCCGGCAACGCCCTGACCTTTTACCGTGACAGCGCCGCCGTTGTCAACGGTGGTTTTATCGATGGAGAGGGTCACTGCAGGCGGTGGTGCGGGAGCAGGCGCCGGGGGTGCTACAGAAACTGGAGGAACCATTACGGTATCAGCTCCTGGCGTGGATGGCGCGGCAGCGGTTTCAGGCTGCGCGGACTGAGGGGGAGTTGCCGGGTCTTGCGCCTCGCCGGGCTGAATATAATAAGACCCGATTGCCAGAAGAAACAACACAAGGATGATGACGTTTTTTTTGGTAATCATAATTTTCCTTTTTACTGTGTTTATTCTATAATGAAAGATAGTGGTTATCGTTTGATTAAAGTCTCAGGCTCTGAATATTTCAAGAATGTGTTTCCACTGCATGAAGTTTAGCGTTTCGATCCTGAAATCTGCGCCTGAACCAAAGCTCCGGACGACAGATCGGCGGTAAAAAAATGAGTCACCTCCTTCTGGCTTGCGCCGATAAACTGGAAGGCTTCCCCTTTCCGGATCCGCTGCTGAAGCTGTTGGTTTTCCCGCAGCAGAAAACTGGGTTCGATGCCTTTTTGAAGCAGACACACCAGATCGAAGCTGCGCTGCCGGAAAACCTCCAGTGCAGTCGAGGCATTCGAAATAGTTTCGATCTCGCAGGCGATGTCCGCACCAACCACTCTGCTCAGCAGCCGAAGCATATCCATTTCATCATCAACGATCAATATCCTGGGCTTTTTCATCGTCTCAATATGGGGGTCTCGGCACGCTTCGGCTGTATTTCGACAGCATGCGGGATAGTACCTGGGAAGAGGTGGAATATCCCAAGATGATGGGGTGCATGTTGGGCTGATCTTTGGAAAGTCTTCGAGATGGATGCCAAGCCCTAAAAAATATCATGAAGTATTAAGGGGTAAGTTATGATTTCGCTGTATTCTTAACCCTTTTTTACAGCCACCTCTTTTTCTCGATCAGTGATTTGGCATAGTCCATACGGGTTTTCCGCGTTCCCGTATTGGGTCTGCCGAAGCTGAGCGCGTGGGCTGTACAGGCCGTGACGCACGCCGGTTTTTCGTCCGCATCGATTCTATCTCGGCAGTAATCGCACTTCACCACTTTTCCGCTCGACTCATCCCATTGGGGAACCCGCCATGGGCATGCATCGATGCAGGCTTTGCATCCCACGCACAGTTTGGTTTCGACAAAAACGATGCCGTCTTCTTTTCGTTTTTTAATGGCGTCTGTCGGGCAGGCAGCCATGCACCATGGCTCTTGGCAGTGAAAGCAGGCCCTGAAAGCGGACAAAATCTGAATGGCGCCGTCTTCGCACATCGGCTCTGAAGTGATCAACAATCCCATCTTGACATCTGAAGTGGTCTGATGGGCCACCTGGCAGTGTACTTCACACGCCTTGCAGGCTATGCATCGTCTTGGGTCAAATTGAATATGGCTGTTGTTCATCTTGGGTACCGGCTTATGGCTGGGGTTACAGGTTGAAATCGTATCATCTGAACCTATAAAACTGATGGCGTTGTGTCAAGGGTTCTTTTCTGATAAAGGAAAAAATCCACTGCGATTAAGGATCAGGGGAAGATAACCTTAAGTCGGGTAATTTGATCGCTGATGGGCCATCGATCTTTATTTTCTCCTTGACACAGGATGATGATTTTATTACATGAACAATATTTATTTTATTAACATATTATATTTTTTTAATTTGTCTATTTGTTTTTCTTCCCTCTAACGTTTATATAGACTTTCAGAAAATTCATTTCGCAAGGCAGCAGGGAGGAGATGATGCTGTAGTGAATCTCCGACCGATAACGCAGCGAAATTATTTTTCTTAATGTCTGTATCCGCGCCTAGTGAATCGCCTGACTGCTGTAGAAATTAAAGGTGATGCATGATTGATTCAAGCATACCGGAATATTGTCTTATTTTGAATGTTGCCGTGATTGCAACCAGCGAGAGATGTCTGTCCGTCATGAGAAAACTGGATGTCATCAAGCCTTCACGGCTGCGGGTCAGGCTCGTGGCCATCGCTCCAACCACCAAGTCTGCGTCCTGCGATAAATATGCCGAAAAAATGGGACTCAGGGTATTTTATAACTATGTCGATTTATTTACTTTAGAGTATCTTGATCTGATTCTTGAGCTGACAGGCAACAACGACGTTCTGGCTGATATTTCGGATCGCAAGCCCGCCACCATCGGCGTTCTGGATGAGAATTCCTCTGAGCAGTTATTGAATATCGCTCACCTTTACGACCAGATCGGTCGCGAGGGTTCCGAGATCACGGAGGCCACTTCCTTTGCCGCGACTTTGCTGGAGGCTTCTCCGGACGGTGTCCTCTTGATCGACCGGAATTATCGCATCATCAACAGCAATAATTCATATCTGGTAACCTGCGGGCAGGATAGAAAGGCCATCCTTGGTAAATTCTGCTATCAGGTGATGAATCAATCGATTGCGCCCTGTTCCGATCTGGATAGCTGCTGCTCGGTACTGGAAACCATTAAAACCGGAAAACCCGCCCGCAGAGTTCGTGATTGGCGCCTGTCCGATGGAAGCACCCTGATTTGCCAGATTACATCCTATCCAATATTCAACCGCTTCAATGAAATGGTGCAATTTGTCATAACTGTCAGGGATATCACTCAGGAACTCAGGGAAAGAATCGTTGAAGAAACAGATGCCATTAAAAAAGATCTTACCCGGGTCATTAAGGAAGACCGGCTATCCTCTCTGGGAAGGCTTGTGGCTTCCGTCTGCCACGAGATCAATAATCCGATAACCAGCATTGTGACATTTACCAAATTGGTGTTGTCCTATCTCAAGGAAATTGATTTGCCGGATCGGTTCCCGGATCTTGAACGTTATCTGGAACTGTCGTACCGCGAAGCGTTGCGATGCGGCGGCATCGTTAAAAATCTGCTGACATTCGCCCGCCAAAACAATATCGAGCCAACCCGAATCGACATTTCAGAAATGATCGATACCATCCTGCTGTTGACCAGCCATCAGCTCGAGCTTGCCAATGTCGTATGCACGGTTGAACTTCCTTGTGCGCTGTTTACCGCCTGGGGCGATTATGGTCAGATTCAGCAATGCCTGCTCAATCTGATCTTCAATGCCATTGATGCCATGCCTGAAGGCGGAAGTCTTCTCATTAAAGGTGAAGATGTCGAGAGTACGGAATTTATCTGGCTTGAAGTGACAGATATCGGCCATGGCATCGATTCGGCAAATTTGCAGCACATATTTGAGCCTTTTTTTACAACCAAAACCGCTGGAAAAGGAGTCGGATTGGGACTGGCCATGGTGTACGGCATCATTCACGAACACCAGGGAACCATCGAAGTAGAGAGTACGCCCGGCAAAGGAACCACGTTTCGTTTGAAACTCCCCAAAAAAGCGATTTAGGAGAAAAGGAGTAACGGCATGAAGTCATCCACTCACATTATGATCGTGGACGATGAGGAGACGATCTGTGAAGCGCTCTTTGCCTGGTTCGTCAAAGACGGATACAAGGTGTCAACCGCATTTTCCGGTGAACAGGCATTGGAATGTCTTCAGGAAAACAGTATCGATATTTTCCTGGTGGATGTCAAGATGCCGGGGATGAGCGGCATTGAACTTCTGTCCCGAATCAAGGAAAAACAGCCGGAAGCGGCGGTCATCATGATGACCGCCCATGGTTCGATTTCAGCGGCAGTGGAAGCCATGAAGCTTGGCGCAAGCGACTACCTGTGCAAACCGTTTGATCCGGATGCGCTGTCATTGCTCATGGAACGCGTCATGATGCAAAAATCGCTGCAAAAAGAGAACAGCGCCTTAAAAGAAAGACTTCTCGAGCAGCAGGAAGCGGCGGCCGACATTTTTATTGTGCATTCAGAGCCGATGCGGCAGATATTCTCGACAGTGGATGAAGTGGCGCCGTCTTCCGCTCCCATCTTTATCACCGGTGAAACCGGCGTGGGGAAGGATATTGTCGCCAGGGCCATCCACTTCAGGAGTCAGCGGACATACGGACCCTTTGTGGCGGTTAATTGCGGCGCATTATCCGAGTCACTCTTGGAAAGCGAGCTGTTCGGCCATGAAAAAGGCGCCTTTACCGGCGCTATGAAAGCCCGGCGGGGGCGCCTGGAAATGGCGGATACGGGCACCCTGTTTCTGGATGAAATCGGAGAAATTTCAACCAAAATGCAGGTGGTCCTGTTGCGAGTGCTGGAGGAAAAACAATTTTTGCGGCTGGGTGGAAGCCAGCCCGTATCATCGGATTTCAGGTTGATCACGGCCACCCACCGGGATATCCCTATTTTAATCAAAGAAAAACAATTTCGGGAAGACTTTTATTACAGGATCAATGTTATTGCAATCAACATCCCTCCCTTGCGTGAACGGCTGGACGATATTCCTGTACTGGCCGATCATTTTCTAAAGCGGTATGTCGAAGAAACCGGAAAACACCTGGAAGGCTTTACCCAAAAAGCACTGGATCATCTCAGGGTCTATCCCTGGCCCGGCAATGTCAGAGAGTTGAAAAATGTTATCGAACGGGCGGTTGTCATCGCCAAGGGCCGAATCATCGGTACCGAGGAGCTGAAGTTCCTGGACCCAGGAAAAATGCCTTGTGAAACATCGCTGACGACGCTCGATGAACTGGAGCTGAATCATATCCGCTCCATGCTTTCGTCATGTGACGGAAATATCAGTCATGCGGCAAAGAAGTTGGGTGTCAACCGGAGTACCCTGTCTCGCAAAATGAAGCAATATCATTTGACTGCCCGAAATTAAAAATCCGGTTTTAGATTCCGAAAGAGACGCTACATCGTTTGAATGCTAAACGACTTACATCATCTGGGGATTCCCATCTGGATCTGATCCCGATGGGCAGTATCGATACAACGACAGTATCCGTTATTGCAGCCAATCTTCAGACAATCCTCGGACTCAATACACGGGTTCTGGCGGTTCAACCGGTGCCAGAGTATGCGTTCCTTGCCCGCAGGGGGCAATATGATGGCGGAAAAATCCTTCAGGCGCTCACGGCCGTTCCCGCAGGCTCCCAATTCCGACTGGCAGTGGTTGCCGTGGATATTTTCACACCCATTCTGACATTTGTTTTCGGAGAATCGCAACTGGGCGGCATAGCGGCGGTCATTTCTGTGTTTCGCACCAAGAGCAACAATCGGAAAACGTCTTATGATCGGGCTGCAAAAATTGCTATCCATGAAGTCGGGCATCTGTTGGGTATTGTCCACTGCCGGGCGCCGGATTGTCTGATGGGGTTTTCAAACAATCTGGATAAGCTGGATGCACTGCCGTTAAGATTTTGTGATGCCTGTGAATTCGAAGCCGGAAGACTGCTGATGCATTTGTTCGGCAAGCCTGGTGAAAGGCGCCGCCCGGGATGAACCGTGTAACAGCGCCACCGGTACCTGGATATTCGGTCGATGGATATTTTTGGGCAGGGAAGTTCGGCAGGTCTCCTATACGGGCGGTCTTGTTTATTGTTCTTGAAAGTCATCGGGGATTTTGTTATGCGTGCACATATTTTTAACCATGAGACACGGAAAAAATGTTTTTCGCGTAGTTTCACCCAATGTATTTTGTGCTGAAAAAGGACGTAGCCATGTCAGAAAAGACCATCTTCAGTATCTGCGGTATGTGTTCTGTTCACTGCCCTGTTCAGGTGAATGTTCAAAATGGTGAATGCCGATTTATAC
>CAJBLH010000250.1 GCA_903953895.1 uncultured Desulfobacteraceae bacterium
CAGCGACAATAAATGGTAGGCGCTCGGCACACGGAATTTTCACAGGTTCCTCCCAATGTTTCAGGAAAAAGACGGTGTACCAAACTATTATTTCACAAATTTCCTAAAATGTCCTGAACTATTTTTCGAAAACTCAAGTATATTATTAACGGCTTTTCTGACGAAACCATTCCGTTGTACTCCGCATGAATAAAAAATACTATTTTTCAGACATTATTGCAAGGCAACTCTGTGTGATCACAACCGTCATTATCTTCCGAGAGGTACGCTATAGCGTCCGCCACGTTCCGATTAAGGATTTTGGAGAGCAGGCGGGCTGCGGAATCTTCCCGGCGGCCGAATACTTCTGTCCGATCGCATTATCAGCACCGTAGATGTCGTAGCCTCGGTGCGAAGGACCAGCAGCGATCCGTAATCAAAGAAATCGCGCATGGATTCCGTAACGTATTCTTCATAGATGGCATAAGTCTGACCTGTTTGAATACCGTCTTCCACACCTTTGTTGATAAAGGCAATCGCATCATCACCAAATATTTCTATGTCTTCTTCGGCCTTAAAAACCTTACCATCGATCTGGGCCGTTACGGGAGTCAGTTGAATCTTGGGCGACACCGGCTCATACGGCAGAAGAATGTCATTAACCATAATGGAACGAAAGGCTTTCTCGATTTTTGCAACCGCATAATCTTCGTGGCTTTCAACAATACGAATCAATCCCGTCTTATAATACTGAACACCGATAATGTTCTTCGGTTCACCGATAATGTTCTTGGTTTCAGTATCTTTTACCTGCGTCGGCGGACGATATACCGCATACACATCCCCCACCTGCAACGATACGTTGCCGGAAGGGGCTACATAGATGATTTCATCCTGACCCAACATCGTTTTTTGAACTACCTTGTCCCCCCTGATCAGAGAAACATGTCCTGAAGTGGCTACGGGCTGATCCTTGATAAATCCGATTCGATGAATTGAGGAATACACATAATACCTGGTTTCAATAACGGGCAATCGATCCAAGGATGAACTTACGGGCTGATCCGACGATTCAGGCGGCAGCGAAGCTTCCCACACCTGGTGATAAAGCCTCAGTCTCTCCCCTGGAAAGATTCGATGAGGATTCATAATCTGCTGATTTTCACTCCAGATTTGAGGCCATCTCCAGTGGGTATTGAAATAACGGTTGGATATGTCCCAGAGTGTGTCTCCTTTTTTGACCGTGTAATAAATACCGGATTCCAGTTCGATTGTAGTAGGTGCTTCATCAGATGCGGCGACAGCGGCGCCCCAAGCAGTAGTTGCACCCACAACCCAAAAAAACCATACAATCAATCGCAAGTATCCGCTTATCATATTATTCTCCACAAGACCGGTAAGGTTGACTGGTAAAATTCCAAAAATAATCTTATTTTTTTCGTAACGTGAATGAAATCCTTTTGTCAAGCGTTTCATGATAACAGTGGTGATCATGACATCGGCACGCCCCCTATTCTGTTGATTCGGCTTTCATTATGAGTTATAGAAACTCCGATCGTGAAAAAATTTTTAGCCATGAAACAATAAGTTTTCCTGGCTTCGCGTCAGAAACCATTTTCAGTTATCGGATGCGATAGTTGTTGATGCGTATTTAGAAAGAAAGAATAAATCACGAAAATAACCCCGCTATACGATTTTTCTATGGAGAGATGCGTCATGAACCCGCTTGCAGAACAATTGAACCAGGATATTGAAAAAGGAAGTTCCTGCGTTCTCGAAATGCTTTCCACCATTGGAAAAAACCTTTATTTCCCCAAGGGAATTCTCAGCCAAAGCGCCGAAGCAAAGGAAAAAGCCTACAAACTGAATGCAACCATCGGAATCGCTACGGAAAACGGCCGTACCATGCATTTTCCATCGGTCATGAACGCAATCCACGGCATTCAGCCTGAAGCAGCCCTGACATATGCCCCATCCTTCGGGCTGCCGGCATTACGAAAACTCTGGCAGGAATCGCTTTTTCAGAAAAACCCATCCCTGCTGGGAAAGACCATCAGCCTTCCGGTGGTCACCAACGGAATCACCCATGCCATCAGCGTGTTTGCGGACGTATGGGTAGAGCCGGAAGACGTGGTGATTTTTCCGGACATGATGTGGGGCAATTATCATTTGATTCTGGATGTTCGAAAAGGCGCCAGACTGAAAACCTATCCCCTGTTTTCCGAAGCCGGAGGATTCAACCTGAAGGCGTTCGAAGAAACCGTCACAGCAGAAACCGCCCTTCGCAACAAGCTGATCGTGATGCTCAATTTCCCCAACAACCCGACAGGGTACACAATTACGGAATCCGAAGGCAACCGAATCGCTGAAATTTTAACGCAAGCCGCCCAAAACGGGGCTCAGGTTCTGGCGGTAATGGATGATGCCTATTTTGGACTGTTTTATGAAGAAGATACGCTCAAGGAGTCTCTCTTCGCCCGTCTGTGCGGAAAACACCCCCGGCTGATGGCCATCAAGCTGGATGGTGCAACCAAGGAAAGTTTTGCCTGGGGGCTACGGGTGGGTTTTATCACCTATGGTGCCGCCCTCGCAGGAGACAGCCGCCCGTTTTACGAAGCGCTTGAAAAAAAGACCGCAGGAGCTGTCCGGGGGTCCATATCCAACGCATCTCATTTAAGCGAAACCCTGGTGCTAAAATCCATGCAGGATCAGAACAATCCCAATGAAAAACGGGAAAAATTCGAAATCCTCAAACGTAGGGCAAACCGCGTCAAATCGGTGCTTCAAGATCCCAAATATCAGGATGCCTGGCAGGCCTATCCATTTAACTCAGGCTATTTCATGTGTATCCGCCTGAAAACGGTCCATGCCGAAACCCTTCGGGTACACCTGCTGAACAACTATGGGGTCGGGCTCATTTCCATCGGATCGGAAAATCTGCGGGTAGCGTTTTCCTGTCTGGAAGAAGCCGATATCCCGCTTCTCTTCGATACGGTGCTTCAAGGTGTGAATGATCTCAGAGCAGCATAGCCCCATAATCGGCCAACACGGGTTCAAGCGATGAACATGGGCGCAACATGTTGAATATCCTGTTCATCCTGTATATCCATGTAGATTATTCTTTATACTCAACTTCAACCAAAAAAAGCCCCTGAGCCGGCGCCGTCGCGCCGGCCAGATTCCTGTCTTTCGAAAGCAGAATGCACTCCATATCCGCTGGTGACCTTTTCCCCATTCCAATACGAACCAGGGTACCGACAATGTTTCGTACCATATACCGCAGAAACCCATCACCCTGGATGACAATCCGCAATCGGCTGTTTCCGTTTTTGATGATTTCTGCCTGATGGATCGTTCTAATCGTGTGCGTGCGGGGACTGCCGATACCCTCAAACGCTTTAAAGTCATGGGTTCCCACCAGGCAAAAAAGGGATTCACGCATGGCGTTGAGATCAAGCGTTTTCTGTATGTGCCATGAAAAATGCC
This sequence comes from uncultured Desulfobacteraceae bacterium, assembly GCA_903953895.1. Taxonomy (GTDB): domain Bacteria; phylum Desulfobacterota; class Desulfobacteria; order Desulfobacterales; family Desulfatirhabdiaceae; genus RAAP-1. The sequence continues at coordinate 3,466 of CAJBLH010000250.1, forward strand.
GTTCCACGACAGAGGGAATCGGGTGATTCAGTATCTGGTAGTGGTAGGTTTTGGTCAGAACATCATATCGCGCATGAAATCCGCCCGGCATTTCGCAGCAATCCCGAATGACGATATCGGCGGGAAGAAGGCCGTTAAGAGCCCTTAGAAATGTTTTCGGTGAAATTCGGGTGTCACAGTGAAAATTGGCCGCCTGGCCCAAGGCATGTACCCCGGCATCCGTTCGGCCGGATCCTTTCAAGATGACGGGCTGTCGGGTAATCAGCGTAAGAACCCGCTCGATTTCCGCCTGAATGGTGGGCTTTCCTACCTGACGCTGCCAGCCGAAATACCGGGTACCGTCATATTCTATAATGAGCTTAAAATTTCTCGACATTCCGCCGGCATCACAGCCGATCGCACCGGGTATTGCCCAGTGCTTGCTCAAAGGCGTCATCCATATCCTGCATAAATTTATCGAGAAGATATTGTCTGCCGCAGACCCTGCAGCTCAGCACAACAGATCGTCAGGTTTTCTTCAGGTCAAGTTTTTCTCCGCAACCGGTACATCGCAGTTTATCTGTATTCATCCATTCTTCTTTCTGATGTTTCATGTACTCAAAGTGAAAATTGTTTATCAGCGCAGTTTTTTTGTGCGACCTGGCTTCACGTCTTATAGATCATACAACGTATCGTCCCGAATCGGTGCTGTTTGCTTACCTGCGGCCCTTCCTTTTTTTCCGGACAGCAGAAATGGCTCTTCCTCCCCCAGAATATCCCCCATTTCCGATTCAATCTGTTCGGGATCTTCACCGCTTTCCATCCGCCGAAGTGCTTCCTGCATTCCTGGCCCCAGTTCCATGCCGGTCATGTTCGTAAGTTTACGCATCAAGTCGGCCGCCTGGCGAGGATCGTTCTCATTGATATTTTCAGCTTCGCCTGCCAGCATCTGCATGGCCTGCTCCATTTTGCTCTCATCAAAAGGAAGATCATCCATGCCGCTGTCGTCCTTTGCCTTTCCCGTAACGGCAAATGCCGACATCTGCCGGGTTAAGGGGTGTATTTGACATTTCGGGCATGGTGGTGTTCTGGAAGTGTTGATCGTTTTGGAAAAAAAATTAAACAGTGTATTACATCTCTTGCAATAAAACTCATAAATCGGCATACGCAACCACCTCACCTGCTGTATTACGCTTTAAATACCAACCCCATTCATTCCCATACGGCAAAGGGTAAAATCGTACCGGAGCGGATCATCAGGGATCATCCGGCTGAAAGAACGGGTAATTTCAAGGGCTGTACGCATATCCGCTTGTTTTCGTCGGGTAAACCCCATACGAATCCCAACCCGGTGCATGTGAACATCCAAAGGAATGATCAATTTTGAAGCCGCTACCTGATCCCATCCTCCCGGATCCACATCATCTTTTCGAACCATCCATCTTAAAAAAAGATTCAACCGCTTACAGGCGCTGCCCCGTTCCGGCAGGGGAATCAAATGCCCCAGCCCCTGTGAATTTCCAGCGGTGAGTGCAGCGACAAACCGCGCCAACGCTGGCAGCACCGTGTCGGATTCCGTCGTCAACCCGTCAAGAAAACATCCATAAATCGATCCGTAATGATCCAGCACACCCTTTATCGCCTGCATCAAGTTGGCAAGATTTTCGGCAGTCGCAAAACGATGGGAAAATCCGTCCAATGCATTATTCAGTGACTGGCGGGTCGATTGTTTCAAAAAAAGATAAGGCGACACTCCCATCTTTTCCAGAACCCAGCTCAGGCTTTTATAAATCTGCGCAACGCGTCCATACGCCAGAGAAGATGCGACCAGACCCGCAATTTCCCGATCCCGGATATCCGGATAGGCGTACAGAAACACCAAAGGGTCCGGGTAAACCAGTTCCCGCCGGTTATACTGCTGATACAGAACATCCAGCTCGCACAGGGTGATCGGATGACAGGAACTCATAAGGATTTAAAATGGAATATCATCTTCCCCGACCGGCCCTTCAGATCTGGCAAAATTCCCACCTCCTCCTCTGAGCCCAGGATCAAATTCGGCGGGACTCTTTTTCACCCCTTCACCCTTGGTTCCCAGCATCTGCATGGTCAAGGCTATAATTTCAGTAGCATAGCGTTTATTTCCATCCTTATCATCCCAAGAGCGAGTCTGGATACGGCCCTCGATATAGACCTGTCTTCCTTTTGAAAGATACTCGCCGCAAATTTCTCCTAGTTTATCATAGGCTATAATGCGGTGCCACTCTGTGCGCTCTTTTTTCTCTCCGGTCGCTTTGTCTTTCCATTCCTCTGAAGTGGCAATCGAAAAATTGGCCACAGCTCTGCCATCCGGCATGTAGCGCATTTCGGGATCTTTTCCCAGATTGCCAACGATGATGGCCTTGTTGATTCCTGCCATAATTTCCTCCATTATTACATAGATAACATTAACAAAACACATTACTATAGTTTATCTGTTGAATTATAACAACATAACGATTATCAGAAATCGAACTCAGTCAGAAACACTCTCGATTTTTCAATCCACTATATCATCATATCAGCGCTTATCGCGATTCACCGCCCGCCGGACTTCCAGACGGGCCTTGATCTTGGGAAATTGGTTCATGTCCGTATGTGGCAGAAAGAGCGCCGCCACATAGTTGTCCATATAGGAATGGGTTTCCGACAGTTCAAAATTGGTCATTTTTTTGGTCACTTCCACCACATCCCGGCGGATCCGGTTCGTCAAGGCACTCATCCGGGCGCCCATCAGAGATCCATTACCGATAAAAGTCACGCGGGTCGGATCCATTTCCGGCAGAAGGCCAATGGTCATGGCTTTTTCCAGATCGACATAACTGCCGAATCCCCCTGCCAGAATGACGCGATCAAGGTTCTTCACCGTCAGTCCGACTTCTTCGAGAAGTGTTATGCACCCGCTGTAAATAGCGCCTTTGGCGCGAATCAGGTTGTCGATATCCGGTTCTGAAAGCACAACATCCCGGTCAATTTGCGTTTCCTTCGCCCACGCCACGACATATTCCCAAATACCATCGGTTTGGCGAATGCGGGGGATTTGCAGATTTCGGTTGAATTTTCCCAGATTGTCGATCACCCCCAGTTCAAACAAGGTGGCGACCATGATAATGAGCCCCGATCCGCAGATCCCCTTGGGCCTGACACTGCCGATGGTAATATTCATGGGCTCAAGGGTCAGGGGATCCATGGAAAAATCTTCGATTGCCCCTTTGGTGGCCCGCATGCCGAAGGTGATACCTCCACCTTCAAATGCCGGACCCGCCGAACAAGCCGCGCAGGCCAGCCAGTCTTTGTTGCCGATAACGATCTCGGCATTGGTTCCGATATCCATGTACAACGTAAGTTCCTCTGACAGATACATGCCGGAGCCCATGACACCGGCAACGATATCCCCACCGACATAGCTTGAAACCTGCGGATAAACCAGTGCGGTCACATGATCTCCCAGCGCCATCCCCAGGGTTACAGCTTTTATCGGCGGATAAATCGATGAAGTCGGCACATAGGGCGATCTGCGAATGTTGCGGGGGTTGACCTTCAGTAAAAGCTGCGTCATGGTGGTATTGCCGGCAAGGGTGATGGTGGAGATTTCATCCAATTCAATCCTGGCTTTCTTCACCATTTTTTGAATCAGCAAGTTAATAACCCCGATCACCACCTCTTGCAGCCTTTCAAGACCTCCAGGTTTTTCAGCATACATGATCCGGCTGATCACATCTTCCCCATAGCTGATCTGAGCATTGAAATCACCGAACTGGGCCAGGACATCACCGGTAATGAGGTCGATCAACTGGCCATAGATGGTTGTGGTTCCGATATCCATGGCAATGGCGTAGTTGCGGTGGGTTGTATCACCCGGCTGAATGTTGATGATATGGGTTTTCCTGCCGGGATGAACCGGTCTCACCAAGGTTGCGGTAATCTTGAAATCAGCCTCCCTGAGGATATCCGGAATTTTCTGGATTACCGGAAGATCCACTGCCAATCGGTGTTCGCCATGTTCCAGCTTCAAAAAACCAACCAAACGAGACACATCCGGAAGATTGTCATGCGCTGACGGCACCGGCAGTACCAGGTATTTTTTCTCGACCGGCGGAACAAACAGACCCTTGTCTTTCAGGTCTTCGAGATTCATATCTTTGATTCTGGCGGTACAGCGCGGGGTACTCTGCATATTTAAAACACCGGCATCGATCGCCGATTCCACAGGTATCCGAACCATCAGATCACTCTTGACCCGAGCCAGACAGGCCTGCCGATACCCAGATTCCCGGTCCTTTTGGCTGAGCTTTTCGGTAATACCGCCTTCCACCACACCGGATTCAATGATAACGCGACATTTTCCGCACACACCTTCGCCACCACAGGAAGCATTGATATGGACGCCGGCTTCCATGGCGGCCCGAATCAGGGATTCTCCATCATTAACGGTGATTTCCTTGTTATGAGGAAAAAAATGGATTTTAAATGTATCCTTCATTTACTTTCCTTTAGCTCTGAAAATTTGCAGCTTAAAATCAACACATCTTCATCGAAAGCGGATTTGACCTTGTATGGCAGGATCTTGAACAGATTGATCATGGCCATATTATCATGGGATGTGTAAGCGATCAGCCCGGAAATACCATTTTCCCTTGCCGCTTCCGCCAGCTTCAGGATCAGGATGCGGGCAAGCCCTTTTCCCTGCCATTCCTTGTTTACGGAAAAAGCCACTTCCGCCATGTTTTTATTTTCATCGATCAGATATTCGCCAAGAGCAACCACCTTTCCAAAACCAAACTCACCCACCACAGCCAGCATGCTCAAGTTTTTTACATAATCGATCTGCGAGATGCCCTCTACCTGATTACGGACAAAACTGGTTTTTTCATGAAAAAATCGTGAGACGATATCGTTTTTATCCAGATTGTAATAGTGCTCCTGAATCCGCCTTTCATCCACCGGCTTGGCTGGGCGAATGGTGACTGATTCCCCGTCAATTTTCCGGACTTCCTCAAGCTTTACCGGATAAACGCCATGAATGGATTCCGATAGGGTTCTTTCAGCGCTGAAAAGGCCTATTTTTTTGGCTTCATAAAACAGTTCGTCCCGAAAATCCGGATGGGCAATGCTGATCATCCCCAGCGCCCGCTCCTGAAAGCTCTTTCCGAATAAATTAAACACCCCGTATTCGGTGGCCACATAGTGGACATCTGCTCTGGGAACCACCACGGCCATGTCGTTAAGCATGGGAACGATCCGGCTTTTTTCACCGCGGGAATCTGTAGAAGGAAGCATTAAAATGGATTTTCCTCCTTCCGCCTGGGCAGCCCCATGGATAAAATCCATCGTGCCGGTAATGCCGGAAAACTGGTTGTATGGCAGGGAATCGGCAGCCACCTGCCCGGTCAGGTCAATGGCCGTGGCCACATTCAGACACACCATCTTGCGATGACGCGCAATCACCCCCGGATCATTCACATATTCCGATGGATGGAACTCGATGGCCGGATTATCATTGATGAATTCATACAGGTTCTCATCTCCGATAGCACAACTGGCAACGATTTTGCCATCATTATATCCTTTGTAGCGGTTCGTAATGACCCCCATAGAATATAACTTCATGATATCGTTTGTTAAATATTGCGAATGAACCCCCAGGTCATTCTTTTCGGACAACGCCAGCATCGTGGCCTGAGGGGTAGTACCCGGACTGATCTGGATGGTCGAACCATCGTCAATGAGTCTTACAAGCATTCTGCCGATATTATTGGCGGACTCGAGCTCGGGGGATGTGGCGACCGTAAGCAGCGGCTCTTCGTATTCTACGATTACGTCCACATCATTGACATGAATGAAGCTTCGGCCCAGAACCCTGGGCATGCGGGGATTCACCTGGGCAATGACGATATCTGCGGATGAAGCAGCAGCCATCGTGATATCCACAGAAATCCCCAGACTCATCCATCCAAAATCGTCCGGTGGACAAACCTGAATCAACGCCACATGGATGGGAAGCTTCCTGCTTTTAAAGAGCCTGGGAATAGCGGAAAGATTCATGGGCGTAATGAATCGCATATTTCTGGAAAGACTTTTGGGTTTGGCTGATCCCAGATAAAACGACCTGATATTCAATATCTGGTCCTGGGTTTTATTGGCAATCAATGTCAATGGCGTGCTTTCAAGCGACAGCAGCCTGACAATTTCAATGTCGGTAAAATAGCTCGAAGCTTCGGACAGCATGCGAACCAGGTGTTGGGGCTCGCCGCAGGAAGATCCTATAAACACCCGCTGCCCAGGCCGGATCAGGCGGATGGCTTGCTCGCCGGTTTTCTGTTTTTCGATATATCGATCGGCCCAGTAATTGTTTCTTTGCATGAATTTTCTCCTTTGTAATAACCAAGCAAGTCGTCATCTGAAAGATTTCAACCCGGCTCAGATTTATCTCATTCGTTAACGATTATCAAGAAGAACATCTTTATTGTTTGCGCACATGTGATGCGTTTTACAATCTTAAAAATAATTCGACAAATTGTTTTATATCTTTTATAACCGGATATCATTCCAATCAATAACCTATCTATTTCATATTGTTTATGTAAACAGAATCTTATATTTTGGTGATATTGTCGGCATGCACTTTGCTTTTTTTTATTTTATATCTCGGTATAGAAAGGAACAAAACCATGAAGCCGATCAACAGAATTCTGGTGGCCATTGATTTTTCCCAATATGCTAAATTTATTTTAGAATATGCCATAACCCTTGCAGTGCCTTTGAAAGCCGATCTTGTTCTCGCAAATGTCATCAACCAACGGGATATCGATATCGTCAGCAAATTATCTCTTGATATCAATACGATGAACGCTCATGCATATATTGACCAGACCCGAAACGACAGATTTCAGGCGATGGATGCCATGATGAGCGATATGCAGGCGACACAACTGAAGCACCAAAAAATCATTAAAATCGGAACGCCTTTTGTGGAACTGGTTCAGGCCATAACAGACACCCAGTCCGACCTCCTAGTGATGGGGTCCAAAGGCAGAGGCAATATCGCAGGCGTTCTGTTCGGCTCAACTGCTGAAAAGCTGTTCCGCAGAACGCCGGTCCCGCTTTTGAGTCTGAGAGTTGAATGATTTATTAAACAAAAAGAGAGAATGTCCGTGATACCCGGCATCAACTTTTCTACAAATCTCTAAATCAAGACATCCGTGTTTCATACCATCACTATTAACCGGAGGTTATTTCCATGCTCGTAAAAAATTGGATGAACAAACCCGCTGTTGCAATTGATAAAAACAGCTCCATGCAGGAAGCCATGAACCTGATGAAATCACACCGGATTACGCTGCTTCCGGTTACGTACAAGAACCGTCTTGTCGGTGTGTTAACCGACAGAGATCTGAAAAAAGCCTCAGCATCCGATGCCACAACCCTTGAAGTGCATGAGCTTCTCTATCTGCTTTCAACCATCAAGGTCAAGGATATCATGTCGTCGAACCCGATTTCGGTCCCCCCCGATTTCACAATTGAAGAGACAGCAGAGCTGCTTTTGACCAAAAAGATATCCGGCGTGCCGGTCGTCGACGATGGTGGAACCATCGTTGGCGTCATTACCCATACCGATCTCTTCAAGGTGATCATTTCCCTTACGGGCATCGGGAAAAGGGGCATCCAGTTTGCATTCTGCCTGGAGGATCGACCGGGCTCCATTTTCGAGGTCGCCCAGATCATCCGACAGTTCGGCGGAAGAATGTCGAGCATTTTGACATCCTATGAGAAAGCGCCCGAAGGATACCGCAATGTCTACATCCGTATGTATGGCATCGATCGCCTCAAACTGGAAGCTTTGAAATCATCGCTTAAAGAAAAATCGACGCTTCTTTACATGGTGGATCATCGAAATAACAACCGTGAAATTTATCAATAAACGCTCATGAACAAGGGCCTGTTCGCCCCCTCCATACATGAAAATGCTATCTACATTTTAAGCTGATTCCGGATCACTTTATTTTCACGGTAACCCTTCATGAACACACATGGCATTCACCCATCAAAAAGGCGATATCTTCATGGGCATTCACAATCTAGACAGAATCTTTAACCCCAAATCCATTGCCGTTATCGGTGCGCGCCTGAAGCCCGACAGCGTTGGCGCCATCATGATGCGCAATTTGAAGGAAGGCGGTTTTGGCGGCGAAATATTTCCGGTGAATCCGCGTCGCAGCGAGATCATGGGCTATAAGTCGTTCAGCAGTGTCGAGGCGATTCCCTCTCCTGTAGATTTAGGCATTATCGCCACTGACATTGCAGATGCCCCCGGAATCGTCGAAGCATGCGGCATTGCTGGAATGGGAGGGGTGGTCATCGTATCCGCCGGGGGAAAGGAGACCGGCGTCAAAGGCAGGCAAATCGAAGCGACCATCCTCCAGAAGGCGGAACCCTTCGGCCTGCGCGTGATCGGCCCCAATTGCATCGGCATTATCAATTCCCGAACCTTTTTAAACGCCAGCATGTCTCGCCGCATGCCGATTCCCGGGAAAACAGCATTTATCTCTCAGAGCGGCGCCATCTGTTCATCCATTCTCGATCTATCCACTTCGGATCAAATCGGCTTCAGCCATGTTGTCAGTCTTGGCTCCATGCTCGATGTGGACTTCGGGGATGTGATCGATTATCTGGGCAGCGATCCCTACGTCAGCAGCATTGTCATGTATGTTGAATGCCTGGTTCGTTTCAGAAATTTTATGAGCGCTGCACGGGCCGTGTCCCGCGTCAAACCCATCATTGTGCTGAAGTCCGGCAGAACGCATTTCGGGTCGATCGCGGCTGCTGCACATTCCGGTGCTGTTTCAGGCGTTGACGCCATTTATGACGCCGCTTTCAAACGGGCCGGAATTGTCCGGGTAAAAACGTTTGAAGAACTCTTTGATTGTTCGGAACTCCTGGCCAAACAGTCGCCTCCTACCGGAACCGGCCTTGCCGTCATTACCAATGCGGGAGGACCGGGGGTTATGGCAGTGGACATGTTGCAGGATTATGGACAGGCTCCGGCTGCATTGTGCCCGGAAACTTTTCAAAAGTTGGACCAGGCGCTTCCAGCCTACTGGAGCCGTTCCAACCCCGTGGACATCATGGGAGACGCTAGCCCGGAGCGCTACCTGAAAGCTGTCGACATCTGCCTGAACGCTCCTGAAGTCAGCGGCGTGCTGGTTCTCTTTTCACCGCTTGCCATGAGCGAACCCAGTCAAATTGCCGAATCTCTCTGCACGTACCTTCAGGACAAACCCAAGGTTGTCATAACATCCTGGATGGGCGGAGAAAGTGTTGCACCCGCGCGTCTAGTTTTCAATCGCGCCGGCATACCCACTTTCGACACACCGGAACGGGCGGTACGCGCTTTCATGGATTTGTACCGTTATGCACAAAATATCGCAGTACTGCAGGAAATCCCGCCCAAATTTCACCGCAGGCTGGAATTCGACCGGAACAAGGCCAGGGCTCTGGTTAACACGCACATTCAGGAATGCCGATCAGAAATCACAGAAGCCGAATCGAAGGATCTGCTGGCTGCATATGGAATTCCCTTCGACCCACCACCCTCCCTGCCCTATCATGAACTGAAGATCGGAGCAAAAAAAGATGCGGATTTCGGCCCGGTTTTGTTTTTTGGAACCGGCGGCAATCTTTCCGATGTTTTCGGGGATGTTGCTTTTGCTCTACCCCCCATCAACCGGCATTTGGCTAAATTATGTATCCAAGAGACACGGATATGCAAGATTCTCGGGGAAACCCGACATCTACCTTCGGCTTGTATGGAACTCCTGGAAGAAATCCTGATGCGATTATCACAGCTTGTCACTGATATCGAACACATCGCGGAAATAGAGATCAATCCCCTGTTACTGGGTGATACGTGGGCCGCTGCGGTAAATACCAGGGTTACGATAAAACCATCGCCCACGCCTTCCCCGCTGCATTTGGTCATCAGCCCTTATCCCAACGAATTTGAAAACAAAGTATTCCGTGAAGGTTTTGGAGAGCTTCTGGTACGGCCGATTCGACCGGAAGATGCACCGCTGCTGCGTTCACTTTATGAATCTCTTTCTCCCCGCAGCATATACATGCGATTTTTTACACCGCTCAGAAGTTTTCAAAACAGTATGCTGGTGCGATTCACCCAAATCGATTATGATCGCGAAATCGCGCTGGTGGCCATTCAGGAAAACGACGGAGTGGAAAAAATGCTCGGAGTGTCCCGGGTAATTCTCGATGTCAGACAGAACCATGCGGAATTTGCTGTGCTTGTCAGCGATGCCTGTCAGGGAAAAGGGATTGGGGCGGAACTTCTCAGTCAGTGCCTGTCTATAGCCAACGGCCGCGGCATCGAAACCGTGGTGGGCGTTGTTCTGGCTGAAAACACGCAGATGCTGGCACTGGGCAGAAAGCTCGGATTTAAAGTTGCCAGAGTACCAGGCTGCAGTGAATATGAACTGACAATCAATTTTAAGGAAGCCGCCAAGATGGCAGTCTAAAAATAGCACCGTCAGGGTGCAGCTTTCTTAGTTTTGATCCCTTGAGAGAATATTTCAAAGGCAATGGCCAATGTTTTCTTCAAATAATCCTTATCTTCATTCATGATTTTTTTACTGGCTTCCCACAGAACAACTCCGGAAAACATAGACCAGAAGATATCCGAAAGAGCGACCGGGTGTTTTTCGATAAAAATACCTTGTTCAACGCCTTCCCGGAAAACGCTCGAGATGGCGCCGATCGATTTTCGGGATAGATCCTCGATCTGCGTGATGAGCCGGGGAGAGAGATTTTTCAAAGTTTCACTGGATTGAAGGTGAAACATGTTGATGATAATGAGCGGATCGAAATCATAGACATCATACATGGCCTCAATCAGCTTTTCTAGTTTTTGTTCCGGTGATAGATCCGTTTCCTTGTTGACATGCTCAACCCGTATATTAAGATATTGCAGAATCCGCAATGAAAGGGATGCATACAACTCTTCCTTGTTTTTGAAATACAAGTATAAGGTTCCGGGACTGAGTTCGGCTTCGCTGGCGATATCTTCCATCGTTGACTTGTTGAAGCCTTTTTCCGAAAATACCCGTTTGGCTGCCACGATAATTTGCTGCCGGCGCCGTTCTTTTTCTCTTTCTTTTCTTTCCTGAATACCCATGTCGAAAATTCCTAAATATAATTTTTATTCTAATGTGAAATATTATTTTATATCATATATTTAGTCAAGAATAATATATTCACATTGGTTTCTGAACGCTTGATATTAAGACGAAAAGGCCGAACTGTTAATATGCATCAATAGTAATTTGATGATAATTCATTCAGTATTTTCAGATCATCGTGCCGTATGCCATATTCGGTTTATTTCCTAAGCATACAGGCTATTATCTGTGTGTTTTGCTCAGACGAATCATTGAACAACCTGAAGCAGGATACCTGGAAATGTTGAGCAATTATCACTTCAACATGTAATGATTCCATATCGTTGCGACGTCATCCCGAACGGACCGGAATCGGACATCAGAAACAACCGCCTGTTTTTCCTGAAGGCTTAATCGATGAACAACAGCCCGGTATGTCAAATAGGCTTCCTTAAGAAAGTGAGCCTGAAAATCCGCCAGAATTCCGGTTTCAATCAGGGTTTGAAGAAGTCGGACATTATCGGTCCACTGAGACAGGGCCGAATATTCATGAGACTTTGAAAGTACAAGGTATTGAACCAGGAATTCAATGTCGACAATTCCACCAACATCCTGCTTGATATCAAACTGCTGTGAGTGCTTGCCGGCATGTTCCTTACGCAGTCTCTCACGCATTTCCGCAACATCCCGGCGAAGGACTTCGGGCGCCCGAATTTTTGAGATCACCTTTCGCCGAATGGCCTGAAAACGCTCACAAACGCGGGTATCACCACCAATCGGCCTGGATCTTACCAACGCCTGATGTTCCCATGTCCAGGCTTTTTCGGTTTGATACTGTTCAAACGCATCCACATGGCTGACCAGAACACCAGAGCTGCCGCTGGGCCTCAGTCGCATATCCACTTCGTAGAGACTTCCGGCCGGTGTTTGTGCTGACAGCATATGAATGATCCGCTGTCCCAACCGGGAAAAAAACTGGGAATTGTCGATCGGGGTACAGCCATCGGTTTCGCCGGAATCTCCAGCATGGAGAAATACCAGATCCAGATCCGAGCCGTACCCCAGTTCGATTCCACCCAGTTTTCCATAAGCAATCATGGCAAATCCTCTACTGCAGGCAATACCTTCAAGCGAACTGGAAGGCGCTCCATGCTTAGAAACCAGGTGGTTCCAGCACAGCTCCAGTACATGATTCAATACCGTCTCGGCAATCTCTGTCAAATGATCACTGGTGCGCATGAGGGGAAGCATGCCGGTCACATCAGCCGCTGCCACACGCAGGACATTCACCTGTTTGAAGATACAAAGCTGCTCGATCTGGTATTCCTGATCCTGGGAAGGAACCAGCCGCATTTTCTCTGCAAGTTCAGCCTCAAGTTCAGCCTTTCTAGGAGGAGTGTATAGAGTGCGCGTATCCAGAAGCTCATCCAGAATTGCCGGGTGCCGGGACAGCAGCGTGGTAATCATCGGACTGGCATGAACCAGCTTCACCAGGTGAATTCGGGCATGAGGGTTTTCCAGTAGCAGCGCCAGGTAGCTGGTTCGCCGCTCGATAGCCTTCAGAATGTCCATGATCCGGCTTAAAGCCAGCTCCGGATGATCCAGGGAAAGAATTTCCTTCAAAAGATGGGGTATCAGGCGATCCAGTCGCTGCCGGCCTTCCCTGCTGAGCGCACGGGTGGCTGAATCCATACGATGACTGTTCAGTATCTCAAGCACCTTACCCGGATGCGGAAATCCGATTTTCTGAAGCGTTTTTTGATCCTGATCCCGGTCCGACGGGGTCAGCCAGACAGCGTTCAGAAGATTCTCAGTGGAGGCATCGGAAACAGCGGATTGATTTGGATGTGCGTTTTCCAGCAGGGTATTGAAATGCATATGCACCCGGGCCATGTGTTCAGACAATTCCTTAAGAAATACCTGACTGTCTGCAAAACCCATAGCCGCCCCAAGGCGGTCGCACCCTTTGGTATCGGCAGGAATCTGATGCGTCTGCTGATCAGAAAATTCCTGTAACCGGTGTTCCGTTCGACGTAAAAAAAAATATGCGTTATGCAGATCATGATATACGTTCTGTGAAATAATCTGTTTTTGAACAAGCAGTCTCAGCACAGATAAAATGGATCGATCCTGAAGCTCTGGGTCAACTCCTCCCCGTATCAACTGGAATACCTGTCCGAAAAATTCTATTTCACGAATTCCGCCTGCACCCTGCTTGATATTGTTCTGCATCGATTTTCGGCTGATTTCATGGATTATTTTCAATTTCATATCCCGCAGTGCATCAAAAACGCCGAAATCCAGATATCTGCGAAACACAAAGGGCTTAAGATTCAATAGCAGCCGGGAACCGGCTGCATAGTCACCCGCAGCCACCCTTGCCTTGATCCAGGCATATCGCTCCCATTCCCGACCCTGGCGAAGATAGTATTCCTCCATATTGTCAAAGCTCATCACCAAAGGGCCATTTTCTCCAAATGGCCTTAAATTGCAGTCAACCCGAAATACAAACCCGACTGAAGTTGTCGTTGACAAAACAGCAATCATCCGCCGGCACAGACGGATAAAAAAATCCTCGTTGCTTACTTCAAGGGACCCTTTCACTGCAGATCCAGAAGCCGGATAAGCAAATATCAGATCGATATCCGATGAGAAATTCAGCTCTCCGGCGCCGAGCTTTCCCATTGCCAGCACCACCAGCCGCTGCGGCACTCCTGAAGCATCCACCGGTGTACCGTACTCCTGGCAAAGATTTTGATGCAACACTGCCTCCACACAATTGAGACAGACATCCGCAAGAGAAGACAGTGCGTCCATGGTTTCCTGGAGATCCGCCCACCCAGCCAGATCCCGCCAGGCGATGCGCACCATTTCCCTTCGCCGGAAATGCCGCAGCGATTCGGCCAGAGCCGTTTCATTCAAATCATTCGGCAGATATTGTTGAAGTTTGGACACATAGGCATCCTTCGAGTATGTTCCAAAAAGGTCTCCTCCCTGCACCAGGTTCTGAAGCATCTGTGGATAGCGGATACAGTTTTGGGCCACAAAGTCACTAAACGCCAGAACCGGCCGAATGGAACCGGCAAAGCTGTCTTCAGTAAAGAAAAACCCCTGACGGCCGGCCGACTCTTGGAGCGTATCCCATTTGCGACTGGCGTCAGCACTCATTATATCAGAAAGTTTCATATACGATTCCAGTTGGTTGGTATAACTTTCATAAAAAAAGGGCATCTTTTTTATCAAAAGATGCCCTTCATTAAATGGTGATGCAGTCAGGAATTAAGAGCGGACTTCTTCCTTAACACCAACCGCCATCTTGTATAATATGGTCAGCACCAAAAACCCGGCGCCATAAACACCCAACGTAATCATAATCTCTGGAACCGTAGGTGCATACTCCGTAACGTGGTGAAGCGGAGACGGCACAAACCCTCCCGAGATCATTCCCAGCCCTTTGTCGATCCAGGTACCGGCAAAGACCGTCAGACAGGCAACCACCAGAACGTTTTCATTTTTTCGGGTGACGGGATTGACCAGGAGAATGATACCGACAACCATCAGGGCCATGGACGTCCACATCCAGGGAACCAGCGAGCTTTTTCCCTGAAGACCGAAGAACAAATATTTCAAATGATCCATATGTTCGGGAATTTGACTATAGAACACGACAAACACTTCACAGAGAAAAAAGAAGACATTCAAACAGATGGCATAAGCGACTATTTTAGCCAGAGACTGAATCTGCTCTTTGCCGGGATCGAAATTGGTGACTTTTCGAATAATCATGCACAGCAAAATCAAAAGAGCCGGGCCCGCCGCAAATGCGGAGGCAAGAAATCGGGGCGCCAGAATGGCCGTCAGCCAGAAGCCTCTTCCCGGAAGACCGCAGTACAGATAAGCTGTGACCGTATGAATACCCACTGCCCATGGAATAGATATATATATCAAGGGCTTGAGCCACATCGGGTAATGCACGTTGTTTCTTTCGGCTTCAAGAACATTCCAGCCGATCACGATATTCAGAAAAAGATATCCGTTCAAGACGATCATGTCCCAGAACAGGACGGAGTTGGGTGTTGGATAAAGCAGAACATTAAACATGCGCATCGGCTGCCCGAGATCAACGAGAATAAAGAGCAAGCACATGGTAATGGCGGCAATGGCCAAGAATTCACCCAGGATGGTGACCTTGGCGAATGCCTTGTAATCATGTAGATAATACGGAAGTACCACCATCACGCCTCCGGCTGCAACCCCGACCAGAAAGGTGAACTGGGCAATGTAAAATCCCCAGGATACATCCCGACTCATTCCGGTAATTCCCAAACCGAACCCAAGCTGCGTAAGGTAAGCTCCGAATCCGATGCCGACAAGAACCAGAAGGGCTGTTATCCAGCCGTAATATTTTTTATTTCCTTTTAAGGCTAATTCAAGCATAACCACCTCATATGAATTATGAATTGCGAATTATGAATTATGATGATTCCTTCTTTCATACGTGATACTTCATAATTCATAATTTGATTCATTACACGATGTAGTAAACTGTGGGCTCTGTTCCCAGGCTCTGTTTCCGGCGAATGGTAAAATTGGATTTCAACAGTGCTCTGACCGCGGATTGGGGATCATAAAGGTCCCCGAATGTCAGGATGCCGTTGGACACCTCGACACAGGCAGGCATTTTTCCGATGGCGATCCGTTCAGCACAGTAATTGCATTTTTCAACGACCCCTTTCATCCGGGTGGGATATTCCTTGTTCGTCTCTTTGATAAAGGGGCGGGGATCACGGAAATTGAAACTTCTGGCGCCATAAGGGCAGGCGGCCATACAGAACCGGCACCCGATGCAGCGGTGAAAATCCATCATGACGATTCCATCGAGTTCCCGCTTGAACGTCGCCTTGGTAGGACACGCCCGCACACACGGCGGGTTTTCACAATGATTGCACAGCACCGGAAACGGAACATGCTCCGCGTGTTCGCTCAGGAATTTGTTGATTTCCGTCGGGAATGCATAATGATATTCTTCTTCCCATATCCATTTGATTTCGTGATTTTTAGTCTCCATCTTGGGGACGTTGTGAATTTTGTGACAGGCGCTGATCATGGGCTCCAGGTCAGATGCTTTGTTAATCTTGCGCGTATCAACGACCATGGCCCACTGCTTGGCCTTGAGCGCGCCATCCCCTTTTTTGAGTTCAACCGAGCCTGCACCCTCTGCCTGCCCGGCAGCCAGAACATCCAGTACCGGTTTGGCGCCGATGCCCAGAACAGCGACCCCGGTCATTGTCAAGAAGCGTCTTCTGCTGCTTTCCATCACTTTATCTCCTTCGGATTGTCAATATGGCAGTCAAAGCAGTAAGGTCTCACCGAAGCGTAGTCATGGCATTTGTCACAGAAGTCAGCCTTGTTAGAGTGACAATCCAGGCAAGTATTGGAAAGACTCATGGTAAATGCCTTACCACTGGGATTGACATAGGTATTGTCGGAATTTCTGACTACCGAATGCCGCCAGATATCCAGGAGCTGCATGTGTTCAGCCCTCATGTACGCTGTCGGCATCACGCATTCTTTTGCCGCCTTTGCTTTTTCGGTCAGCTTGATCTCAGGACCGGGCGCCGCCTTTCCCGAATTGTACCAGAAAGGGAATGTAAACAAGGCGATAAAAACGACCAATCCCGCAATGATATATTTCTTGTCTTTTATAAGAAATATTTTCTTGTCATTCATCATTCATCCTCCATTCCTGGCAGCGGCTCTCCGCGCAGGTTCGTGGTTCTTTCACCTTCTCCGGGAAGGATCAGCGCATTGGCCACCATTTCTGTCACCCCCGTAACGCCGACCCCTGGCACCCAGTAATCCATGAGCGTCGGGAGCGCAGCCCGGTCTATGGCGCAGATCGTTGCCAGCATGTTAACGCCGTATTTCTCATGGACATATTTTACGGCATTGGCCCTGGGAAGACCACCGGTCAGCCGGAGTTCCATATTTTCACCGGCATTCAGCCCAGAGCCGCTTCCGCAGCAGAAAGTCTGCTCCCGAATGGTGTTGGGCGGCATGTCGTAGAAATTATTGGCTACATTTTGAATGACATACCTGGGCTCATCGAACATCCCCATGCCCCGTGCGGGATTACAGGAATCGTGATAGGTCAGGATGAGGTTGTCGTTGCGGCTCGGATCCAGATTCAACTTGCCATGTTTAATCAGGTCTGCCGTAAATTCCGAAAGATGAACCATTTTGGTGGATTTAGCGTTCTCGAATTTAGTTCCCGTGATGGGGGATACGGGTTCTTCCAGAAAATCCGCCGGCCCGTTCATGGTATCCATATACTGGTTGATGACGCGCCACATATGGCCGCACTCCCCACCAAGAATCCATTTGACCCCAAGGCGCTTGGCCTCGGCATACATCTTGGAATTGAGCCGCTTCATCATTTCATGGGAGGTGAAGGAGCCGAAATTCCCACCTTCGGAAGCATAGGTACTCCAGGTGACGTCCAGACCATATTCTTCTTTAAGATAATGAAAAAGAAGCAGATAGCCCATGCAGGTATAAGTGCCCGGATCGGCGAATACATCTCCGGACGGGGTAATAAAAAGAATGTCCGCACCTTTTTTATTGAAGTTGGGCTCCACCCGAACGCCGGTAATCTCCTCGAGATCATCCATAAAAAATTCGAGCATGTCCTTGAATGCATGGGGCTGAATTCCCAGATGGTTGCCAGTGCGATAGCAATTGGCAACCGGTGTTGCAATCCAGTCGATGTTCAAGCCGATCAGGTTGAAGAGTTCTCTGGCCATCATCGTGATTTCAGCCGTATCGATGCCATAGGGGCAGAAAATCGAACACCGCCGGCATTCCGTACACTGGAAAAAATAATACCACAATTCCTTCAATACTTCCATGGTCAGTGGCCTGGCGCCGGCCAGTCTGCCCAGAATTTTGCCCGCTGCGGTAAAGTCGTTGCGATAAACGGAACGAAGCAGCTCGGCCCGAAGGACTGGCATGTTCTTGGGATCACCGGTGCCGATGAAAAAGTGACACTTGTCGGCACAGGCTCCGCAGCGAACACAGATATCCATAAACAGCTTGAATGAACGGAACCGCTCCAGCCTCACCTTGAACCCTTCATGCAGGATTTCCTGCCAGTTTTCCGGAAGTTTCCAGTCCTCATCCAACGGGTTCCATTGATGCGGGAAAGGAAGGTGGGTGTATTCGACACTTTTAGGATTTGCCGCATAACAGTACATTCCCTTTCGAATAGTCACCGGAGTGTCCATCCAGTCCATCTGGGGCGGCTTTCGATCTATATCGGACAACAATTGATCTGGTTTTGGAAAGTCTGACATTTACTTACTCCTTTTCCACTGGCAGTCCAGCCTCTATCATTTTTTCCCTGAATTCTTCTTCATACTCTTCGTAGGTATGAACTTCAACAGGGTAGTTCCAAGGGTTGACATGTCTGACTGCACGGCTGTTACCCGGAAGATTTCGAGTGGGGCTCAGGAAAACACCTCCCATGTGCATCAGCTTGCTGAAGGGAAAATAGGCCAACAGGATACATACGAAAAACAGATGGACGTAAAATACAACACCGATGCCCTGGGGAATGGTCGGATGAAAGGAAACCAGACCCAGCGTCAGCTCTTTTGCCGCCCGGATATTCACTTTTGAAAAATATCGCATCAGAATGCCGGTAAATGCGATTCCGAAAATGAGAAAGAGGGGAAAAAAATCGGCCGGAAGAGAAATGTATTTGACATGGGGAATCACAATCCGCCGGATAAATAGAAAGGCTACCGCAGCCAGAAGCACCAGCCCCGACATGTAGAGACCGGGCACCCCGACTCTAATGGTATCGGTCAGGATTTCAAACCTGAAGAAGCTGTCTACGGTTTCAACCAGTTTGATCAGGGCAGGAACCGGTTCCGTAAACAGGCGCATATGCCGGACAATTACCGTCAGAAACGCATAATGAAACGCCAGCGCCGCCACCCAGAGCCAGATCTCCAGCTGATAGGCGATTTTTCCTTCCTGGATGAAATTACGGGTATTGCGAAAAAGCGACCGGAAACAGCATACTTCCAGGATCATTCGCACCACCACCGCGCCCGGTGTAAAGGGGTTGTCGAACTTGTTGGGCTTGATCCAGGGCAGCGATTTTTGCTGGCCGCAGGTTGAAGGAATGCGAAACGGCACTGCGGATCGCGCCCATCCCATCACCCGGTAGACGACGCCGGCAACAAAAGCGGCCACCGCAACATAGGGTATGATGATCCCGAACAGAAGTTCGAGCCCTGCAGCCTCCACACCCAGATAGGCCAGCAGAAACAAAGCAATCACTGCCAACAGGGAATACATATACTTTACATTCATTGACCATCACCTCGCTCTTTGGCCCCGCTGATCAGGTTGAATTTCGCGGGGACTAAAAAATATTGAGAACGCTGTGGCTCAGAGGAACAAAGCCCCTTTTGCGCCATAGAGCCACTGACCCGAATACCCGTCATACATTACAGATTCCGTTTTTTGGCGGCGTCAATAGCCGCAGTCCCGGAACGTCCTCATCCGGAACATCTTTTACCAGCCCCGCCCGCTGAAAAGCGCTAAATGTCGTATTACGCATTTCATTGGCCTGAAGCTGATATATCTTTTCGCGGCATTTCACATAAATGTCGAAAGCCATGAGGCAAAGGTCATCGATTCTGGATTCAAAATTCATGAAGGCTGTGATAACATCCGGATCATGAAACTCCTTGACGAGAGTTTCCCGAATGGCCTGCTTGAGGAACAAAATAAACGAAGTGGCATGAGAAGGGGTAAAATCCTGAAGCGCGCGAATGCGGATAATGGGGTCGAGGAAAGAATTGACGGCTTCCCTGTCCATTCCGGTGATAAGCACATCGAACAATGCCTCAAGACCTTTGAGCGTGGTATTTCCCACGGGATTGGCAAAAGGATCTTTCTGCTGCTTCAGAAAACTGGCCGTATCGACTGGATATGTTCTCACAACTTCATCAAACCAGCGTTTGATCAGCACGTTCTTGTGTTGGGACAACAATTTATCCAGTTTCATGAAAAAAGACATACTCCTCATTTGAATTAACGATACCGCTTAAACATTTCAAACGAAAAAGCGAAAAAAGAGTAAATCGCTCATCTGATCCGTCAGCGTCACATTTAAGCATCTGCCTATAGTCAACTTGGGATTTTCTGTCAACAAGAAATAATAAATTACGATAAAGTCTGGAACCGTGTTTCATACATCGAGAAAATACGGTTCAAAGCTAAAAAATGTTCAATGACTGAATATTCCCCAATTTATATCCATTTTAACAAATTTTCGAAAGCCGTTATTTCTTGTTGACAGAAAATCCCAAGTTGACTATAGGCAGAAAATCGAATCCGGACTCGTATTTAAATTCCTGTCCTCGTTTTTTGAAGCTTTCTGTCTTCAACAGATGTTGTTTCGTAAGCTCTCATGGCTTATCTTATGTCACTTTCACGAATGACAATTCTATTTCAAACAACAAAAAATATTTTTGTGCATTTTGTTGACCAAAAATATCTTTTCAGTGATTGATTATTTTAAACTGTCAAACTCAAAATTTTAATCATTAATCGATTATCGGGTTTTATCATAGTTTCATTCGAACTTCACTGAGGAAGCGCATTATGGGGAAAGTCGGATCATTCATGACCAGGATTGTCCTGCCGGTTGTTCTTGCCGTTGTTTCCACTTTAGGGACTGGCGCTTATGGCCAGGAAGGCCAGATGCAGCCGCCCGATACCAGAAGAGCGGATGTGATGATCATCGACGTACTCAGAAGCCACGGCAGGCTCGAGCGTCCCGGCGTTGAATTTCCTCATGATCTTCATACTCAGGCTCTCCAAAAACAGAAAAAAGACTGCACAATCTGCCATCTCTTGACGGATAAAAATCGCCTTTCTCTTAAATTTCAACGAATAGCGGACGGCGCCAAAACCGAAATTGCCGATACCTATCATGCCAGGTGTATCGAATGTCATAAAGCAATCGCATCAACCAACGAAAAATCCGGTCCGGTCACATGCGGAGAATGCCACAGGGAAAAACCCGAGTACGACGCGATTCGGATTCCCATACAGTTCGATAAATCCCTGCACGCCCGGCATTCTAAAGCCGTAGAAAATAAGTGTGAAACGTGTCACCACGAGTATGACGCCCAGACAAAAAAACTGTTTTACGCCAAAGAGAAAGAAGGTTCCTGCCGGTATTGCCATCAGGATACGACACAGGATAACCGGATATCCAACCGGGAGGCGTCACACATCGCTTGTCTCGATTGCCACCGAAAAATTGTTGCGGCCGGGAAAAAGGCCGGCCCGATAAACTGCAGTGGCTGCCATGATCCGCTGCAGCAGGCAAAAATTGAAAAAATATCCGATATTCCTCGGGTGCTGCGCAAACAGCCGGATACGGTTCTGATGAAAATCAATAAAGATGTTATTCAGCCTGAAGCCCGAATGGATTTTGTGCCTTTCGATCACGAGGCCCACGAAGGCTACTCGGACTCCTGCCGCGTATGCCACCATCAGTCAATAAGCGCCTGCAATACCTGTCATACCCAGATCGGAACCAAAGAAGGAAAGTGGGTAACCCTGGATATGGCCATGCACCAAAGAAATGCCGGTGAAAGCTGCATGGGATGCCATAATCTGGCAAAGACGCAACCTAAATGCGCCGGATGTCATACCCGCATGAATCCGAACCGAAAAGACGAACAAACATGCCGGACATGCCACATCAAAACTGATCCACAGTTAAAATCCGTGCTGTTGCCTGCTGATCAAGAACCGATTGCAGCCAAATCGCTGCTGGACTTGCGAAATCCTGTCAAGGCACCTTTTACGGATACCCTGATAGTTGACATACCAGAGAAAATATCGATCAAAAGTCTTTCGAATCAATATGAGGCGGTTGATTTCCCACACAGAAAAATTGTTCAGAGCCTGTTTAACCAGATCGGCGAAAACAAACTGGCAGAATATTTTCATACCAGTCAAACGACGTTATGTCGGGGATGCCATCACAACAGTCCGGAGTCGGTCAAGCCGCCCAAGTGTCAGAGCTGCCACAACAAACCTTTCAATGAAGCCAAGGATGCTCCGGGTCTGCTGGGCGCTTATCATCAGCAGTGCATGGGATGTCATCAGGCCATGCACATTGAAAAACCCATGGGTTGTACCGAATGTCACAAGGAGAAAGTTCCATAATTTTCAATATGGGAGCAACCCCCATCTGAAGAGATTCGGCTGATTTTCATCAGAAAAAAAACCGACGAAATTACATTCGGTCATAATATTCCAATTGTGTGTAGAGGTAACAACATGTCGTTGACGCGAAGACGATTTTTGGGATGGATGGGCGCTGCCGGGGCCGGCACGCTGGTGGGACGACAGGCTGAAGCTGCCGCCAATGTTCATTTTACAGGGTACCCGGATAGTTTTGCAGTGTTGCATGATATAACCCTCTGCGTCGGCTGTCGATCCTGTGAAGCAGCTTGCAATACCGTCAACGAGCTGCCGCCGCCCAATCGTCCATTCAAGGATTTGACCGTGCTCGACCAGCACCGGCGTACCACATCCAAGACATATACTGTAGTAAACCGCTTTCAACCAGCCTCCCAGGCGCCCAAATCCATATTTGTCAAAAAACAATGCAATCATTGCCTTGAACCTGCCTGTGCGTCTGCCTGTTTTGTCCGGGCTTTCAAAAAATCCCCGGAAGGGGCCGTCACTTACGACCCGACGGTGTGTGTGGGGTGTAGATACTGCATGGTTGCCTGCCCCTTTGAAATTCCCGCATACGAATACGAGAAGGCTCTTGATCCCAAAGTCATGAAGTGTACGATGTGCCATCCGCGGGTAAAAAATGGTCAGCTCCCCGGCTGTGTGCAGGCCTGCCCAAAGGAAGCCCTGACATTTGGAAAACGTAAAGATATTCTGAACATCGCCAGAGAGCGGATTCACAAATACCCGCAACGCTATATCGATCATATTTACGGCGAATCCGAAATGGGCGGAACAAGCTGGCTGTATCTTTCCTCGGTTCCCTTCAGCCAGATAGGCATGCGGGAAGATTTGGGTACAACGCCGGCGCCTGAGCTAACATCCGGGGCGCTTGGAGCTGTTCCCATTGTCGTGGGACTGTGGCCGGTTCTTTTGACCGGGATTTATGCCATTACCCAGCGCAAAGAAAAAGTTTCCGCCGAAGAACAACGACTGGCAGTTTCTCAGGCCGTCGAACATGCCAGGCAGAGCGCCGAGCTGGACATGGTCCGCGCCATGGAAAAAGCGGAGAAAGACAAAGAAACCGCCATCAAACAAGCTGTAAAAAAAGCGATGGATGAAGCCGTTAAAGCTCAACAGGAGGTGAAAGCCTGATGTCTGATGAAAAATCCCTTTCTGTCAACAAGGCACTGACACCATTCAACATGGTTGCCGGAATCATCCTTCTGATCGGCATGGTCATTACGATTCTTCGATTCACCGGCGGACTGGCGGCGGTAAGCAACCTGACCGACGACAATCCCTGGGGGATTTGGATAGGATTTGATCTGCTCTGCGGTGTGGCTCTGGCTGCCGGAGGCTATGTCACTTCTGCGGCGGTTTATATTTTTGGACTGAAGCGTTACCATTCCGCAGTACGGCCCGCTATTCTCACCGGATTCCTGGGTTATGCACTTGTAGTGTTCGCCCTCCACTACGATGTCGGTCGTCCGTGGCGCCTGCCGTATCCTTTTATCGTTCAGCAGGGAACCACCTCCTTGCTTTTTGAGGTCGGCGCCTGCGTGGCATTGTATCTCACCGTTTTGTTTATTGAATTCACGCCGGCAGTCATGGAGTGGCTGGGTTTGAAGCGGGCGCGGACGATTGTGGTGCGGCTGACCATGCTGCTGACCATATTCGGCGTGGTACTCTCCACCCTTCACCAGTCATCTCTGGGTGCGCTGTATCTGATTGCACCATCCAAACTGCACCCGCTCTGGTATTCAACCTATCTGCCTGTTTATTTTTTTGTGTCGAGCATCATCGCCGGGCTTTCCATGGTGCTTTTTGAAAGCACCCTTTCGCACCATTATTTTTCACATAAAATGGATAAGACCCACCTTGCGGAAGCTGATAATGTGACGCTGGGATTCGGCAAAGCGGCATCTTTGGTTCTGGCGGGCTATTTTACGATCAAAATCATCGGTATTGCAATTGCCGACAACTGGCATTATCTGACCACGGGATACGGCGCCTGGTTTCTGCTGGAGCTGCTGGGGTTTGTGGCCCTGCCCTGCCTGATGTATGCGGTCGGTGTCCGGGACAGAAATGTCAAACTCATTCGATGGACTGCCGGCTGGACGATTCTGGGCATTGTGCTGAACCGGCTCAATATTTCCCTGATCGCCTTTAACTGGCAACTGCCATCCAGCCAGCGATACGTTCCACACTGGATGGAAATCATGGTTTCGGTTTTTATCGTCACGATCGGCATTCTGATCTTTCGGTTCATTGTCACCCGAATGCCCATTATGTATGAACATCCGGATTATCACTCACACTGATCTCCATTTGCCGGCAAGAATTTAACAACCATTGTTCAAATAAGCTAAGGACGTTGCGATGCCTTGCGAATTCTTCACACTTCAGGATTTTATGACATATACGAAAGGTATCACCTATATTTTGATGCTGGTTTCCCTTTGCGCCATTACCGGATTCTGGCTCTTTTTAACCGAACGCGACACGGATGAACCGCATCATCATAGCAAATAAGTACGCGGTCAAGCCATTGACAAAATGCCGCCCACCTAAATGAAAATACACAAGTTTTTCATTCGTGCTTATTCGTGTTCATTTGTGGTTCAAAAAGTCTTTGGTTCATCGTGGATTAGCGTGACAATAACACAAGTCCGCTGGTTCCCAAGCTCCAGCTTCGTGTCATTTCCCATGATGATTCGAATGCATGAAAATGACATGCATCTGCTTTAAACTGATTACTGATAGCTGTATTTTCACGGTAAAGGAGTGTCCATATGTATGATTTCGTAACCGGACCATTGGCGTGGCTGGCATTTTCCGTTTTCCTTGTCGGCGTGATTGCCCGGGTGGTTCTCTACATTCGGGGCCTGGACTGGAAACTGGACCGTGTAACATATACGGTCAATGTATCGTATGGCGTCAAAGGTGCGATCCGATCCATTTTGCAGTGGATTTTTCCTTTTGGTACGCACAGCTGGCGCAGCTACCCTTTTATGACGGTACTGGTTTTCGCCTTTCATATCGGCATCCTCTTTACCCCGATTTTTCTGATTGCGCATAATCTCATCATGTGGGAAAGATGGGGCATACGCCTGTGGACCCTTCCAGAACCGGCAGCCGATTTTCTCACCCTGACCATGATGACCTGTGCGGTGTTTCTGGTGTTGCGACGGATTGCGCTCTCCGAAGTTCGTATTCTAACCACGGGCTACGACTATCTGGTGCTAACGATTGCGGTTGCGCCGTTTTTCACAGGCTATATGGCCCATCTACAAGTGGCGGACTATCGGTTCTGGTTGATTCTGCACATTTTATCCGGGGAAGTCATGCTGGTGGCCATTCCCTTTACCAAGCTTTCTCATTTTGTCGGCTTTTTTCTGTCTCGGGCGCAGATCGGCATGGATTATGGCATCAAACGCGGTGGCATGAAAAACAAGGGGCTGGCCTGGTAGCTTTTGCAAATTGTCATCAATACATTATTTTCATGTGAGAAATCATTCCCATTCATGGGAGCGATCAACCCGATCATGAATGTTATTTTAATTCAATACTGATATTGCGGGTAGGGATTAATTATGCCTGAAGGAATATTTTGTAACAGGACTCCGATCAATACCGTAGAAGCGCTTCATACGCTGCTGGCGGATAAGAGTGGAAAAACCTATTATGCAGAAATGAACGCCCTGGAAGTGGACCGGGCTGCATTGAAGGCAACGCTTGACAAAACCTGCAAATCGCGCATTCGCACCTGGCTGGAAATCTGTGCCCACTGCGGCATGTGCGCGGACAGTTGTTTTTTTTATCTGGCCAACAACAAAGACCCCAAACAGGTGCCTTCCTATAAGATTCAATCCACCCTCGGGCAGATTGTCAAGAAAAACGGCGATGTGGACAATGCGTTCATGCAGATGGTCATGGACACCGCCTGGGGGAAATGCACGTGCTGCAACCGATGTGGTATGTACTGTCCGTTTGGAATCGATATGGGGGTGATGTTCGGTTATCTGAGAGGATTGTGCTATTCTCAAGGATTTGTCCCCTGGGAGCTGAAAATCGGCGCGGGCATGCATCGCATTTACCGGGCTCAGATGGATGTGACATCAGAGGACTGGGTGGACACCTGCCAGTGGATGGCGGAAGAAAATGAAGAAGACTGGCCGGGACTTGAAATTCCCGTAGATAAAGAAGATGCGGATATCATCTACACGGTCAATGCCAGAGAACCCAAACATTACCCGGAAGATCTAGCCGAAGCCGCCATTCTCTTTCATATTGCCGGAGAAAATTGGACCGTTCCCAGTGTCGGATGGGAAGAAACCAGTCTGGCCATGTTCGCCGGAGACTGGGAAGCCTGCAAGCTTCAGGTTCAAGCCGTTTATGACGCCATGGAACGGTTGAAGCCCAAACGGATGGTCGTTACCGAATGCGGCCACGCTTACCGGGCAACAGTCATCGAAGGCCCCTACTGGGCCGGTCTGAAATCCGGAAAAACGCCAGTGCCCAGTTTTCACTATGTTGAATGGGTGGCGGAAGCCCTTCGCACCGGCAAACTCAAGATCGATCCGTCCAAGCGAATCAAGGAACCGGTAACGTATCAGGACTCCTGCAACTACATCCGGAACGCCGGTCTGAAAGAATGCGCCCGAGAAATCATGAGTTATATCGCCGAAGATTTTCGGGAAATGTCACCGAACAAGGAGCACAACTTCTGCTGCGGCGGCGGCGGCGGCATGAATGGCCTCGGAAGATATCGGGAACAGCGCAATATCGGGCTTAAAGTCAAACGCGATCAGATTCTGGCAACCGGCGCAAAACTCGTCGTTTCTCCCTGCCACAACTGCTGGGATGCCATCCGGGATCTGGAAGAAGTCTACCACGTCGGTATCCGGTGGTCGTTTTTAAAGCCCCTGCTGCTCAAAATGGTGATCGTTCCCGACCATTTGAAATCCGAGGAGTAATGAATACCGTAACACTCCGCGACAGTGGCCTGCTTCTTGCCGACGGAAAGGCTGTTGACAGCAGGCCTCTCATGTTTCTGAGTGCTCAGGTCCAACTGGCGGCGGAGTGTACGCTGCGTAGTTATTTTCGGATGATCGCGCATTATCCGATATTCTCCGAGTTCAATGTTTTTTTTTCTACCTGTATGGAAACCTACCGGTCCTGCCCGGTCGGCGGCTGTCATGACCCGTCGCTGGATTTTCTGATACTGACAAAAACGATTGAAATGATAGGATTCCCCGGTAACCCGCGACTCGAGATATACCATTCGCTGTATGGCGTTCAGGATAATGATCTGTCTGAAATTCGATTATTTACCTTGGAACTGCTTCTCGATGTTCCCTTGAAGCTGGGAAAACTCAAACATGTCGTTTTCGGCGACAAAATAGACAAGTTTGAATTTGATACGGTGTTTACCCTGTTTGAATTCATTGATGCCATTGTGTGGGAACTCAGCTTTCACGGGTTACTGCTCGCCTGTGATATACGGAGGTAACGATGTTTGATAAAATTCTGTTTGCCACCACGGGTACGCCTATCTGTGATAATGCCGCGCATGTGGCTTTCGACATTGCCAAAAAATACAATTCCAACCTCTTGATGTTTCATGTGCTTGGCATGCCGTCACGGGGTTTCAGCACGGTTGTAAAGGACATCCGCACCGGTGAAGTCGAGCAATATGACACCGATTATATTTCCTGGGTTAAAGAAGAGCTGAAAAACACCTATGAAAAATATCTGAAAGACAGCAGCAGTTGTGATATTCAGGCTATCGCCGGTGTTCCCGCCACGGAAATCCTGAGAAAAGCCCGTCAACACAATGCTGATCTGATCGTAATGGGCGCCCATTCCCGTCAGGAAGAAACCGGCGCCGCCCGTTACCGGGGGGCTGTGGGAACCAATATGCAGCATGTAGCCCGCGGCGCCCGCTGCCCGGTGTTGATTGTCAGCAGACCCTGTACCACCTGCCTCTGGTATTTTTCCAATATCGTTTTCGGCACGGATTTCAGCAAAGCATCCTTTTCCGCATTTCTGTTTGCCAGTAAACTGGCCAAGGAAATCGGCAGTAAACTCTATATTTTTCATGCACTGGATATGGGTGCGGTTCTGGCAGGAAAAGTGCTGTCTCAGGAAGACGTCGAAGCCCGCATTCAGGAAGCCCGTAAAAAAATCGAGAAAATTTATCTGCCGCATCTTCGTGACTACGATAATTTCCAGATCGATATCTGGGAAGGCATCCCGTATGTGGAAATCTTGAAATATTCCCGGGCAAAGAATGCGGATCTGATCGTCATGGCTCACCACACCAAAGAAGTGGAACCCGACCAGGCGATTTTGGGCGGCACCGTGGAACAAGTGGTCCTGCGGGCCTCCTGTCCGGTTGCAAGTGTCAACCATCCGGATAAAGTCTCGGGCTGAGCATCCGGTTTATGGCTATCAAACAAATTCTGATCGTCGATGATGAACTGGATATGCGGATTTTTTTATCCACAGTCCTGGAAACCAGCGGATATCGCCCGATTACCTGTCAGAATGGCCGAGATGGCATCACCAAAGCCCGATCCATAAAGCCGGATATCATTCTTCTGGATGTAATGATGCCCGGAGAGGGAGGCGTCAATATGTATCGGGCTTTAAAAACAGATCCCGAGCTGCGATCCATTCCGGTCATCATGATCACCGCAGTGGGCCATGACAGTTTCAGCCATTATCTGAACATGCTGAATGCCGGTCTGCCTCATCCGATGGCGTCCCCTGCAAATTATTTGCAAAAACCTATCGATCCAAATACCCTGCTGGCAGCCCTGCAGCATGCTTTTTCCACTGTCCGATCGGATGGAGACAGCTCGCGTGAGGCTTGATGGAAAAAAAGCTCCTGCTTGTTGATGATGAAGAAGGTATTCGAACGGTACTGGGTATTTCATTGATGGACATGGGGTATGCGGTACTGACCGCGGAAAACGGTCTGGATGCACTGACAATATTCAGGGCTGAAAAACCTTCGATTGTTCTGACCGATATCAAAATGCCGGCAATGGACGGCATCCAACTGCTTCAAACTATCAAATCTGAAAATCCAGACACTGAAGTCATCATGATCACCGGCCATGGCGACATGGACCTGGCAATCAAAAGCCTGAAACTCAACGCCACAGATTTTGTCACCAAACCCATTCACGACGACATTCTTGAAATCGCACTCAATCGGGCCACTGAACGAATTTTCATGCGCGAGCAACTCAGACGCCATACCGAAAATCTCGAAAAACTGGTGGAGGAGAAATCCGCCCGCCTGGTTCAACTGGAGAGACTGACCGCCATCGATCAGGCGGTTGAAGGTATGTCGCTGGCCAGACGACTGATTGCCGACGACATCGGTCAGAACTTCGGCAATTTCAATGAAATGCCCTGTTTCGTATCGATTCATAATCGCGACTTGAAAATCGTTGCCGCCAACCATCTCTATCGTACACGGCTGTCAAGCACAATCGGCGATTCCAGTTGGTCCATCTACACCGATGCCGATACCACACCCGACACTTGTCCGGTCGGGCTGACTTTTTCTTCCGGCACAGGACAGCGTTTCAATAAGCAGATTCAATTCGCAGACGGCACGCAATCGCCGGTCATGGTGCATACCGCACCGATCCGAAACAGCACCGGAACCATTGATCTCGTAATCGAGATTTCAGCCGATATTTCGGAAATCAAGCGGCTCCAGGATGAGTTGAATACCACTCAGCGGAAATATCAACAGCTCTTCGATGAATCACCATGCTATATTACGGTTCAGGATCGGCAATTTCAGATGATTGCCGCCAATCGCCGATTCAAAGATGATTTCGGTGATAACATCGCCCAGTGCTTCCGGGTGTATCGCCAGCGCACCGAGCCTTGTCTCAACTGTCCGGTTGCCAAAACCTTCGAGGATGGACAGCCCCACCAGAGCGAGATGGTCGTGACATCGAAAATCGGGGAACAGATGCATCTGCTGATCGGTACTGCGCCTTTATTCACTGCAGATGGCCACATCAACCAGGTCATGGAATTATCCACCAACATTACCCAAATCCGTCAACTTCAGGAAAATCTATCGGCTCTGGGGCTGATGATGAGTTCCATGTCCCACGCGGTCAAAGGTATGCTGACCGCTCTGGACGGCGGTATCTATCGAATACAGTCCGGTCTGAAAAAACAGGATTCAACGTTGATACAAGATGGACTGGATGATGTTCGAATTACGGCGGATCGCATCCGCCATGCCGTCTTGGATATCCTGTACTATGCCAAGGAGCGCGATATTCGGCCGGAACCAACGGAAGTCCAAAACATGGTGGATGATGTGATTCAGATCATCGAGCCTAAACTGGCCGGCAGATCCATTCAGTGGGCCTGCCGCGTGGAACCTTCTTTGGGCTGCTTCGTCGTGGATCGGGGGGCCATGAGAACAGCACTGATCAATATTCTTGAAAATGCGGTCGAAGCATGTCTCGAAAATGTGCAAAGACCCTCTCATACCATTGACTTTCATGTTAAAAAAGTCAAAAATCATATCTCTTTTGAAATTCGAGATACAGGTATCGGCATGAGTTCAGAAATTCAAGATAAAGTTTTCACCCTCTTTTTTTCGTCCAAAGGCCAGAGAGGCACTGGCCTCGGCCTGTTCATCGCCAAAAAAGTGATCGATCAGCATCAAGGAACTATCCGATTTCAATCTGAAAAAGGCAAGGGCGCCACATTCTGGATCGATATCCCTATCAATACAAAACCTTGACAGACGATAAGGATAAAAAATGCCGAATGGGTTTCGAAACATTCGAAACAGCCTGAGTTACCGCCTGATTTTTTGTGTGGGGTTGACCCTGTTCATTATATTTTCTGTCTGGGCCTATATCAATATTCAATACCAGAAAGAAAAAATGATGAAGGACATCGTGATCTGGACTGACCGGTTGAGTCAGACCATTCAACTGAGCATGCATTATTCCATGATGTTGAATGCCAGAAACGAAATCAACCAGAGTATTCAGAACATCGGCAAACAGAAAGCGATCGAGCATATCCGAATATACAACAAGGAAGGCGAGATCAAATTTTCAAGTACGCCATTGGAGGTCAACCAGAAAACCAATATCAAAGCGGAAGCCTGTTATATCTGCCATAAAACCGATCCCCCGATGGACTACCTCGACTTGCCGGAGCGTATCCGGATTTTCAACTCACCCAATGGACACCGGGTCATCGGGGTCATCACCCCAATTCGAAATGAAAATGGCTGCTCAGCGGACACCTGCCATGTTCATCCGGAAAACAAAAAGATTCTGGGCGCCCTGGATGTTGTCGTATCGCTGAAAGAAACCGATGATGACATTCTGTTTTTTGAAGAAGGCATTCTGATCCTGGCTGGTTTTATTTTTATCGCGACTTCCACAGGCATCGGCCTTTTTATTTTCCAGTTTATCAAGATGCCGATTCGAAAGCTTATTGAAGGCACGCGCAGAATTGGGGCAGGAGACTATCTGACCCCGATCGATGTCAACTCGAATGACGAACTCGGCGAACTGGCCGCCGCTTTTCAGAAAATGGGACAGAACATCGGAGAAAAGCAGGCCGAGCTGAACAATCAGCGTAACGAGTATCAGACTCTTTTTGAACAGGTCCCCTGTATTATTACAGTTCAGGATAGAAATTACCGCTTGATTCAATTTAACCGTGAATTTTCAGAACTGTTTGGTCAGCAGCTCGGTCAGCCCTGCTACCTGGCTTACAAAGGGCGGGATAAAAAATGCGTGAACTGCCCGGTGGAACTGACATTTGCAGACGGCCTTCCGCACTTCAGCGAAGAAACCGGGATCAATAAAGACGGATCCAGAGCCTATTGGATGGTACGAACATCGCCAATCAAGAATTCCGGTGGGGAAATCGTCGGGGCTATGGAGATCAGCATCGATATTTCCCGAAGCAAACAGCTCGAAGAAAAGCTTGCCGAATCCGAAAAAAAATATTACGCCATTTTCAACAACATCCCAAATCCTGTCTTTGTTCTGGATATTCAGAATCTGACTGTACTGGACTGCAACAAGAGCGTTATCCAAGTCTATGGATATCATCCACATGAAATTGTTGGAAAATCATTTCTGGATCTTTTTTTGGAAGAAGAAAGAGAGCTTTATGCATTCAAGCTTCTGACAACTTCCATCATCAACAGGGCGCGACATACCCACCGAAACGGGGGAACGCTATTTGTCAATATCCGTTTTTCCTCCTATACATATTCCGGGGAGAAAGTGCTTCTGGTGACCACCAGCGACATCACGAAACGGCTAGAGGCTGAGCAGCAGCTTTTTCAGGCCAGCAAAATGGCCACACTCGGCGAAATGGCTACGGGGGTAGCGCATGAATTGAATCAGCCGCTGTCCGTGATCAAAACAGCCAGCAGTTTTTTCATGAAAAAAATCGTCCGCAATGAACCCATCAAAGAAGATATTCTCTACACCCTGGCCAAGGAAATCGACAGTCATGTGGACCGGGCCACAAAGATCATCACACACATGCGGCAGTTCGGACGAAAAACGGAAATGATGCTGGAAAAAGTTCATGTCTACGATATTCTGAAAAAAGCCTTCGAGATTTTCAGTCAGCAGTTGAAGGCGCGGGGCATTCAAGTGATATGGGATATTCAGACGAATATCCCCCTGATTCTGGCGGATCCGAGCAGGCTTGAACAGGTTTTTATCAACCTGATCCTGAATGCCAGAGACGCCATCGAGCAAAAACTGGAATCCGCTCATTCGGGAAAATGCCTCAGCCTCCTCACCATCAAGGCCGTCGCCAGTCCAAAAACCGTAACGGTTTCAATCAGCGATACCGGAACCGGAATTCCGCTCAGCAATCTGGATAAGATTTTCGAGCCGTTTTATACGACCAAAAACGTCGGGAAAGGTACCGGCCTGGGGCTGTCGATCAGTTACGGCATTGTCCAGGAATGCAATGGCAATATCCACGCAGTCAACAACGATGACGGCGGCGCGACATTCATTCTGACCTTCCCGATTCCGGAACAATGAAAATGGCGCCCCATACCCTTCTGATCGTGGATGATGAAGCGGGAATCCGAACGGTGCTTTCGATTTTACTGGCGGATATGGGTCATCGCGTGTGCTGCGCCGAAACCGGAGATCAGGCACTTGAAATACTGACAGATGCCCACCCCTCCATTGTTCTGACCGATATCAAAATGCCGGGGATGGACGGCGTCAGTCTGCTTCGGGAAATCAAACGCACCCACCCGGATGTTGAAGTGATCATGATGACCGGGCACGGCGACATGGATCTGGCGGTAAAAAGCCTGAAATACCTGGCAACCGACTTTATCACCAAGCCCATCAGCGCCGAAGCGCTTGAAGTTGCCATTGCGCGTGCAGATGAGCGGATTTCACTGCGCAATCAACTTCGGGCATACACGGAAAACCTGGAACTGCTGGTCGCGGAAAAGTCCCGCAAGCTGGTCGAGGCAGAGCGCATGGCCGCATTCGGAGAAGCCGTTGCCGGCCTGGCGCACACCATCAAAAACATTTCCGGTGGGTTGACCGGCGGCGCCTTTGTTCTGGAAAAAGGCATCGAGCTGCATCATGACCAGTATCTTAAGCAGGGCTGGACCATGATCAAGGGAAATGTGGAGAAACTGGTCACCCTGTCTCTGGACCTTCTGAATTATGGAAAATCTTCCGAAATTCATCCTGCTTGGTGTCACCCCAATCAGCCGGCCCAGGAAATCTTCGACATGATGCTGCCTCAGGCGCAATCCCTCGGAATCTGGCTGGAATTATCCCTATCGGATGAGCTTCCCCAAGTCTATCTGGATTCAGAAGCCATCAGCCGCTGCCTGCTTAATCTTATAGGCAATGCCATCGACGCCTGCCTGGATGGACCGGATTCACCCGGAGCAGCCCAAGTCAGAAAAGTAACCATCAGAACGCTGACTGCGCAGGGGTGGGCGGCTGTATACCAGATCGAAGATACCGGCGCCGGCATGGATAATGAAACCCGTCAGAAAATTTTTCAGGGCTTTTTCTCCACCAAGGGCAGCCGGGGAACCGGTATCGGCCTGATGACGACGAAAAAAACAGTTGAAAAACATCATGGCAGAATTGATGTAATCAGTGAAAAAGGAAAAGGAACGATATTCAACATTTTCCTGCCGGATATTTCAACACCCGGGCTTGATAAGCTACAAGAGCGGCCGACGACAACACAACGGTTTTCAGCATGATGTTCAATCAAAAAACCGACAAGGGAATCCAAACCAGACAATTTTAGGCCATGGCGACATCCTTAGATTTTCCGACAGCTTAAAAAATTGAGGGCTTTCATGGTCATGACCACATCATGATGCTGATTCAACACCTGAATATCCGAGCGGACGATTCCCCGATCCGGCTTGGAACGGGACCGGGTGGCTTCGATAACCGTCACGCGGAGTGTCAGCTCATCACCGGGATATACCGGTTTGAGCCATCGTAATTCATCCACGCCTGGCGATCCCAGACTTGCTACATGGGAAAGGTAGTGTTCGACAAAAATTCGCATCATCAAAGCTGCCGTGTGCCAGCCGCTGGCGATTATGCCTCCATAGATCGAGCGTTTTCCGGCTTCCGGATCCGTATGAAAAGGCTGAGGATCGAACCGCTTTGCAAAAGAGATCACTTCCTCCGCTTCTACGGTGATCTTGCTGAATTCATGACTTTCTCCGGGAATATAGTCCTCGAAATACCGTTGATCGATTGCGGTGATGAATCTGTCTGAGGTCATTGGGTTCCTTGTTTCGGTTTTTTTATGAGAAGGTATCCAGCGGCAATCAAGATGCAGTCCATCAAAATTGCCAAATTTTCAAATAGGTGTGGCATCCTTATCATATTGTTGATAATAAGGCAATTTGGAGTGGATGGCTCATCCATGATTATTTTCATGAGAACCCTGTCCGGCATTAGACAGTTGGCACAAAGATGAATCCAAACCGTTACGTTATATTTTATTTTGATCGACTGCAAACTGCGCTATCCTTTCCCCCCCTATCGCAGAGGGCTGGGCCGAGAGTTGAAAAATTGCCGATTTTGCTCGCCCAAAGTATCCCATCCGGTCTTGTCTTTCTTTTTTTTCTCGTTCTTGTGGGATACACCCATGCCGGCAACCAGGTGGTTATAGATGCAGATATGCAGTTCGCATATGCGGAAACCTGTTTTGCCAGCAGGGATTATGAAACCGCAATAACCGAATACAAACGATTCATTCATTTTTTTCCGGCAGATATGCGGGTGGAAAAGGCCATGTTTGCCGTTGCTATGTCTGAATATCAGCGGGAAAGTTTTCAAGAAGCCATTGTGGCTTTCACAGAATCCGAAAATCGATTTCCGGATGCGCTCTTGTCCACCCGGGTCGCTTTTATGATTTCCAAATGCTACTTGAAGCTTATGGATACAGGCAACGCCATCATCACCCTGAACAATCTGCTGGCGCAGTCCGGTGATGACAACATTCGGGATGAAGCCTTTCATGCGTTGGGCTGGATTTATATTGAGCGCGGTGAGTTTGAAAAGGCAAGGTCTTTATTTCAGAAAATCAGTTTGAAGAACCAGTCTGCGTATGAAACGGAAATTCTTTCAAAAGCACTGGAAAAAAATGCGTTGATTCCCCAAAAGAGCCCCCGGATCGCCGGGTTGTTATCTATTCTGCCGGGCGGTGGCTATTTTTACTGCGAGCGGTATCAAGATGCGCTGGTGGCGTTTTTGCTGAACGGCGCCCTGATTGCGGCATCCTGGGAAGCCTTCGACCAAGGAAATCCAGCGCTTGGGGGCGTTATCGCCGCAGTTGAATTCGGGTTTTACGCGGGAAACTTCTACGGCGGCATTGCCAGTGCCCACAAATACAACAATCAAAAGACACACGATTTTATTGAATCATTGAAAGAAAACGCCCAGATCAGCATTTCAGGCGCCAAAGGCGGTATTCAACTTTCAGTACAGATTCCGTTTTGAATTCCATATATCGCCAAATGAAACTGAAAAACATAGACTAACCTTTAACGACTGCAATCGGGCGCAGCCTGGCCACTTTTCGGGAAATGCCAGCCCCGTGAACCACTTCCACCACCTGGGAAACATCTTTATAGGCATCGGGCATTTCCTCCGACAGTGTCGATCTGCCGGTCCATCGCACCAGAATGCCCTTATCTTCTAGCTCCCGGTGAATCGAGCGGCCCTTGCTGGCTTTCTGGGCTGCGGTCCGACTCAGCACCCGGCCAGCGCCGTGGCAGGTGGAGCCGAAGGTCTCGGCCATGGCTTTGTCGGTTCCCACCAGAATGTAGGAGGCGGTTCCCATGTCTCCGGGAACGATGACAGGCTGACCAATGTGGCGATAATTCCCACGGAGGGAAGGATGCCCCGGCGGAAAAGATCGGGTGGCGCCTTTACGGTGGACGCAAAGGGTTTGAGATTTTCCGTTGATCTCATGGACTTCTTTTTTGGCGATATTGTGGCAGACATCATAGATCAGACGAAAGCCCAAGTTTTTCGGCCCGATTCCCAGAACAGTTTCCATGATTCTGCGGCTATGGTGCATCAGAATCTGACGGTTGGCCCAGGCATAATTGGCAGCACAGGCCATGGCCTTGAAATAACGCATGCCTTCCTCAGAGGCAATCATGGCGCAGGCCAGTTGCCGGTCCGCAAGATGAAAATCGAGCTTATGGGACAACTTGTTCATAATCGCCAGGAAATCGTCACAAACCTGGTATCCCAGACCGCGAGAGCCCGAATGCAGCATCAGCGTCACCTGGCCTTCGAAGATGCCAAAGCCCCTGGCGATATCCGGATCGAAAATGGTATCCACAACACCGACTTCAAGGAAATGATTGCCGGAGCCAAGAGTTCCCAGTTGTTTTTTGCCCCGCTCCATGGCCCGTTCGCTGACTTCGGACGGGTCTGCATCGGGCAGGCATCCGCCGTCTTCGGTGTGATCCAGATCGGCCTCTTCCCCCATGCCGTTTCGAACAGCCCACCGGCTGCCGGTTTTCAGCACCTGCTTTTCATCGGATGTGGACAGCTTGACCGAACCGGTGGACCCGACCCCGCAGGGAATGTTCTGATACAGCGCATTTACCAGCGATTCGAGCTTGGGACGGATCTCAGGCTCCGTAAGGGATGTAGCGGCCAGGCGAACACCGCAGTTGATGTCGTACCCGACCCCTCCCGGAGAGATGACGCCGGTTTCCCAGTCGAAGGCCGCAACACCGCCAATGGGAAATCCATATCCCCAGTGCATGTCCGGCATGGCCAAGGAGGCGGTGACAATTCCCGGAAGGGTGGCCACATTGGATACCTGCGTAAAGGCTTCCTGGCTGTCTGCGGCTGTCAGCAGGGAGCTGCTGGCATATATCCTTCCCGGCACGCGCATATTGCCGGTTCGGGGGATTTCCCACCGGTAGTCGTCGATCTGTTTGAGTGCGATGGTCATAGGCTGTGTCCTTTTGTTAAAACCCCAGCGACCGCTGTTTCAGCGTGGCTGAACGTTCCACTTTTATCGGTTTTTCGTCCGGAGGAGGTGAAACGGTTTCAGACACTTTCTGATACCATACCTGTATCGTGCTCTCTGGCTCTATCCGGATTTCCTTGATTTCATGAAGGATCATGTAGATTTCCTGCCGGGTCATGACCGGAAATCCATGATGGGCGCTGACATATTTCAGGGCTTTTTCCCGTGTGCGACATTCTTCGATGAAATCGCGGTGCGACGAGATGCGCTCGGATATCCGGGTGTTGAGAAATGAACGGGCATGCTGCGCCTGACTGAAAATTATGTCCTTGAATTCTTTATCCAGTTCGACCCCGATACAGTTTCGACAAGCTGCCATGGCGGCCAGAATGGTGGTTCCGGTTCCCAGAAACGGGTCCAGAACCATATCTTCCTGAAGCGAGTACATGTGAATCATCCGATATGCCAGTTCCAGGGGGAATGCCGCACTTCGCAGTCGCACATTATCGTGTTTGAGTTTCTGGGTCGTTCCCTTGAAATCCCAGATATCCGAAAACCATTTGTTGCGCTCTTCCCAGAAATAGGCGCTTTCATGGCGGGCCATTTTTTCCTGTGCGGAATCAAAACGGCGTTTGCCTCCTTTTCGAAACACGAGAATGAATTCATGCTCCAGCGTGATATACGCACCTGCCGGAAGCATCCCTGAACCCATGAATTTATTCGGAGCATTGGTCTGCTTGCGCCACAATATCACGGGCAGAGCATCAAAACCAATGCTGGTGCAAAAGGAAAGAATCCGCGAATGATTGGAATAAAGCTTAAACTTATCATCAATGGTACGCACGGCATCCCCGATATTGATGCAGAGAAAGGCCCCATCCTTCAGAACACGGTACATCTCTGTCCAGACGGCATCCAGCTCTTCGTGCATCAGGGAAAAGGCCATATTGCCCTTTCCATTTTCGAGCGCCTTTTTGATGGGATCGGAAAGAGACGCAAAAAGCTCGTCCCACATCTGGATCATCGGGTAAGGTGGGGATGTTACCACCAGGTCGATGGACGCATCTTTGATTTGGGAAATTTTTTTGGCATTGCAAAATATGACTTGGTGTTCCGTGGTGATCACAATGTTAGGCTTTCATGGGATTAAACATCGAAAATAATGACGGCTTCCCAGCCATCGGAAGTTGGGGTGACCTGAATGCGATGATAGGTGACAGCCTTGATTTCATGATTCAGGCGATGTCGACCGATATTGAATATATCTGTGCGAATTCTTGCACTCAACCGGTGTTCAGAGATTCCCATAACCTCGATTTCTTTTATCAGCAATTCCTTCCCGGTCCAGAAATAGAGCAGTTCCCTCAGCCAGTTGACCATGAGATCCGCCCAGTCCGATCCGGTTACCTGAACGGCGTATTCGATGGCGGGTTCCACCCGGCTGATGTCGGCGATCAGATCGAAAAGGGCCAGTCCGGCGTTTTCAAAAAGGGATTTTAAATCTTCTCCAAATACCTGAACGCCGCAGTCCGCGGTTGGGTCGATGCGTCGGTAACTCATTATAATTCACATGAATGGACAGGATAAAAGATAAATTCTGATCTTTCGGGCCAAAAGATAGGGCCAACCTTGGTGATTTTACTTGCTTATTGTATCAGATCGAATCGATCTCGGCAAGCTGCTGGTCAAACAGCTTTTTTTCTGTCTCGTATGAAGCGGTGAGGGTTTCCAGTTCGGAGAACAGGCAGTCTATCCGCTCCTGGGAATGGTGGATGGCCTGGGATAGCTTGACGATCCTGGGCCCATCGTTTTCCTGGGTTGCGGCCATCATGGCCTGGCTGGATTCCATGATCCGGACCTCATGGTACCCGATATCCTGTTCAATGGCGGAAAGACGGGTTTCCATGGGCTTGAGACTTTTGGATCGACGGGTAATGATTTCAGATCGCAGTTTGCGGATTTGTTTGGAAGACAGCCGGTCTGTGGCAGGCGCTTCCGGAAGCCTGGCTGCTTCCGGAATTTCGTCTTCCCATCCATTTTTATCCAGAAACCGCTGATATCCGCCTTCGAACATGGATACGCCATTTGGACCGAAGACAATGAGGCGTTCGGCCAGGGCATGTAGAAAAAGTTCGTTGTGCGTGACCATGATAACGGTTCCGTCGAAACTGTCGATGGCCTCCAGCAGGGCATCGCAGGACTCCATGTCCAGGTGGTTGGTGGGTTCATCCAGAAGCAGCAGGTTTACGGGGGTGACCAGAATTTTTCCCAGCATGACCCGGCTTTTCTCACCGCCGGAAAGTACCCCGATTTTCTTTAACGCTGTCTCGCCGCTGAACATCATGGCTCCGCAGATGTTTCGCGCCAGTTGCCGGTCTACATGCGGATGGGAGTAGAGAATTTCTTCCTCGACCGTTCGGTCGTCCACCAGCGACTGAATGTTGGTTTGTTCGAAAACACCTGCTGTAATGGCTGGATGAAACGTGATATCGCCTGTCTGGGGGGTCAGAGAGCCGGCCAGAAGTTTGAGCAGAGTGGTTTTGCCTTTGCCGTTTTTCCCGATCACACAAATCCGTTCTCCGGCTTGAATTGAAAAATCGAGATCCTGTATGAGAGGTGTCTGCGGGTCGAAGCCGAAGCCGAGATGGCGAGATGTCAACACATGCTTGGCGGAAAAAGGCTGGGTCTGAAATGAAAACTCCAGGTTTTTGGCCTTGTCGAGTTTTTCCTGCCGGGTCATTTTCGACAGTGTTTTGATGCGGGACTGCACCATATTGGCCAGCCTGGCCTTGGCCCTGAACCGCGAAATAAAGACCTCGATCTCTTTGCGGCGTTTTTCGTCGTTCTGCCGGGTTTTTTCGTACACTTCCTCATCCAGGGCAATCTGAGCATAGTATTTTCCGGTGTCTCCGGCGATTTTTCGGACTTTGCGACGGTGAATTCCCAGTGTATGGGTCACGATCTTGTCCATGAAACTGCGGTCATGGGTGATGAGCATCAGCTCATGGGGCCAGTTGAGCAGAAATCGCTCGATCCAGCGAATGGATGTGATGTCAAGATAATTGGTGGGTTCATCCAGCAGCAACAGATCCGGCTCGGATACCAACGCTTTGGTAAGATTCAGCCGCACCTGAAACCCGCCGGAAAATGTTTCCGGCGGCTGCTGCATGTCGGTAAGGGAAAACCCCAATCCTGCCAGAATTTTTTCCGCTTTCCAGGAATGATCTTTTTCGCTCTCGGCCAGGCCGGTCATGGCTTCTGCCAGAACCGTCCGCTTTGAAAAATCGATATGCTGCTGAACATAGCCGATGCGGTAACCCTTTGGCGTCAGAATGTTCCCGGAATCCGCCTGATCCATGCCGGCAATCAGCCGGAGCAGTGTGGTTTTCCCGTGTCCGTTTCGGCCCACGAGGCCGATCCGCTCCCGTGAATTGAGTTTAAAACCGATGTTGTCAAAGACAATATATTTTCCAAAACTTTTAGTAAGATTTTCAACACTGATCATGGGTAACTTTCTTTATACATTCAGGTGATCAAACGGAGACTAAGAAGATCAGAGGAGAGGACGCCATAAATCACACGCCATGGCTTTCAGTCGATGGGCGCCGTCAATAGCCGAAAGCCATGTCCTTGATGAATCGGCATCATGCCATACTGCGAAGCACATAATTGAGAATGCCGCCATGCTGATAGTAGGTGACTTCAACCGGAGAATCCAGCCGGGCAATGACCGGGAACCGGGTCTGCCTGCCGTCCGGGTACTCTGCGTGGATCATCAGCTCTTTTCCAGGGGAAAGATCCGAGGCAATTCCAGTGATCTGGTAGGTTTCGGCTCCGATCAGGCCAAGGGATTCATGGCTGTCTCCGGATTTGAACTGCAACGGCAGTACCCCCATGCAGACCAGATTGCTGCGGTGAATCCGCTCGAAGCTTTCGGCGACAACGGCCCGGATTCCCAGAAGCAGCGTGCCCTTGGCGGCCCAGTCCCTGGAGCTGCCTGTGCCGTATTCCTTTCCGGCCAGAACGATCAGCGGGGTTTGCGTTTCTTTGTATTTCATGGCGGCATCGTAAATGGTCATTTTTTCACCACTCGACAGCCACAGGGTCCAGCCACCATCCACTCCTGGAACCATCTTGTTTTTCAGGCGGATATTGGCGAATGTTCCCCGCATCATCACCTCGTGATTGCCGCGCCGGGCGCCATAGGAGTTGAAATCCGGCGGCAATACGTTCTGCCGGATCAGGTATTGTCCCGCCGGGCTGGTTGCCGGAATAGCGCCTGCCGGAGAAATGTGATCGGTGGTCACGCTGTCTCCGAGCAAAGCCAGCACTCGGGCGCCCTGAATGTTCCGGACGGGCGCAACCGTTGCTGTGGTATGGCGGAAAAACGGCGGTTCCTTGATGTAGGTGGACGTGGCGTCCCACGGGTAAAGGGAATATTCCGGGGTGGGCAGGGACTGCCATACAGCGTCCCCTTCAAATACCGTTGAATAGGCGCTCTGATAGCGATCCGGCGTATTGAATGCCGCAACTTTTTCCTGTATTTCTTCTGCAGAAGGCCAGATGTCCTTGAGATAGACAGGAACTCCGGAGTCTGTCCATCCGAGGGGCTCGGTTTCAAAATCGATATCCACGGTGCCGGCAATGGCGTACGCAACAACCAGGGGAGGGGATGCCAGATAGTTGATCCGCGTCAGGGGATTGATCCGGCCCTCGAAATTGCGGTTTCCACTCAGAACTGAGGCTACAAGCAGATCATGTTCCTTGATGGCTTGTGAAATGGCATCGCCCAGTGGTCCGCTGTTGCCGATGCAGGTGGTGCATCCGAAGGCAACAGGATAAAAATTCAGGCGCTCCAGGTACGGCAGAAGCCCGGCGGATGCCAGATAATCGATGGCCACTTTGGAGCCGGGCGCAAGACTCGTTTTGACCCATGGTTTGACGGTCAGATCCTGCTCAACAGCCCGTTTGGCCAGAAGCCCGGCAGCCATCAGGACGGACGGGTTGGAAGTGTTGGTGCAACTGGTGATAGCGGCGATCACGACGGCCCCGTGATCGATAGTTGCCCGAACGCCATCCAGGGTGATATCGATTCCTTTTCTCTGGAGAGGCGTACCTGCGGCATCGGTTGTATCATTGAACACAGACGCACCGGCGCCTTCCTGATCGGAGAATGCCGTCATTCCCGAAAGGTTTGGTTTTGTACCGCGTGATTCCAGAAGAATGCTGTCGAAAACCGGTTTCATTTCTTTGAGCAATACCCGATCCTGAGGCCGTTTGGGACCAGCCAGGCAGGGATCGATGCTGCTTAAGTTCAGGCTGACGATATCGCTGTAAACCGGTACCGGCGAGGCATCGGAGCGAAAAAGGCCCTGGATTTTGCAGTAGGCTTCAACCAGTCGGAGTGTCTTGTCGGGTCTTCCAGTCAGATGCAGATAGCGAAGGGTTTTTTCATCCACCGGAAAAAAGCCCATGGTTGCGCCGTATTCAGGCGCCATGTTGGCGATGGTTGCCCGGTCTTCCAGACTGAGTTCCAAGACTCCGGGGCCGAAAAACTCGACAAATTTTCCCACCACGCCTTTTTTCCGCAACTGTTGCGTGATGGTCAGAACCAGATCGGTGGCTGTGGTGCCTTTGGCCGGTTTTCCTTCCAGATTGAAACCGATCACCTGAGGCGTCAGCAGATAATAAGGACGTCCGAGCATGACCGCCTCGGCTTCGATGCCGCCAACACCCCATCCCAGCACACCCAGTCCGTTGATCATGGTAGTGTGAGAGTCTAATCCGACAACCGTATCCGGGTAAGCCACCGGCCCCACGGAACTGTCTGCCGCACAGACGCCTCGGGCCAGGTATTCCAGATTGACCTGGTGGCAGATACCCGTGGCCGGAGGCACCACGCTGAAATTCCGGAAGCTATTTTGCCCCCAGCGCAGAAATGCGTAGCGTTCGGAATTCCGCAGATAATCGAATTCCGAGTTCCGGACAGCGGCATCGGAAGATCCGAAAACATCCACTTGGACCGAATGGTCGATCACGAGTTCGGCGGGGATCAGCGGATTGATTTTCGAAGAGTCGCCATAAAGCCGCTGGGCCGCATCCCGCATGGCCGCCAGATCCACAATGGCCGGTACCCCCGTAAAATCCTGAAGCAGAACCCGCGCCGGCATGAACGGCAC
This sequence comes from uncultured Desulfobacteraceae bacterium, assembly GCA_903953895.1. Taxonomy (GTDB): domain Bacteria; phylum Desulfobacterota; class Desulfobacteria; order Desulfobacterales; family Desulfatirhabdiaceae; genus RAAP-1. The sequence goes on from CAJBLH010000250.1 coordinate 47,651, forward strand.
TTCCCCGGGGGATTCGCCGGTCTGCCCCCACAATGCCATTTTTTCGATATCCCGAGCAGTGACCAGAACACCGTCTTCATGCCGCAGCAGATTTTCCAGAAGGATGCGAATGCTGTAAGGCAGCCGGTCGATACCCGAAAACCCGGCCTTTTCGAGCAGGCTCAGACTGAAGCAGGTGAACAGGCATTCATCTGTTGTCAGTGTGGATCGGGCGCCGAAGCTGTTGGGATGTCCTGCCATAAGAATTCTCCTGATTTCTTGATGATGGGGTGTAACGTGAAATAAAAACGTCGATTTAGCTTGTAATCATATAAAATAATGTCAAAAACGACAACAGATTTCCGTCGGCGATTATCGCCTGCTCTGGATTAGGAGATAGCATATTCAATCAGGATTTTTCAATTTGGTTTTCGTTTGTTAACTTTTTATATAATTGTTGGCGAAGCGGTTCCATCTCGCGAAGAGAATGGAATAAAAATCACCCCTGGTATTGTCGTCTATCGGGCTTGTCCATGTGGGAATTTCATAGGATTTGAGCTGGTCTATCTGGACAGGGGAATAAATAACGGGGCTTGGTTCTATAGACATTCAGAAAAATAATTTCGCGGCGTTATCGGTCGGAGATATACTACAGTGTTATCTCCTGCCTGCTGCCTTGCGAAATGAATTTCCTAAAGTCTATAGCAATATGGATTTAATTGTAAAAAAATTGCGGAAGATAAAACGATGCTGGTATAAGTGGACCAAGTTAGAACCAAGCCCCAATTCTATTATATTATTCACCCGAAGGTTGGTTTTGTCCCCAAATTGTCTTAAAGATAAATCCGGTTGGCAGATAAGAATCGCTTTTATCACTAAATGTCATACTTAGATTCAGAGACTTGATTAAATTGTCAAAACCAGTGGCAGTGACTTTATTGAATACAAGTTCATCTTTGGATTGTTTCTTGTCGATCGATCCACCGAGCAACGCTTCGATTTGAAACAGCTCTTTGCAAGGCAGACCTTTAATCTTTTCAGTGTCGGAACAAGACAAGATTTCTAACCCCTTGTTATTCACATACTCGATTCGGCCATTTTCATTAATAATACAAATGCCTGCTGGATAGCTTTCCACGAAGTTCATTAAGAGATTGTGAAGATAATTTTTTTTGTCGGCATTTTTCCTGATAATCTCACTGTCTTTGACCATTTTTTCCAGAAAAATATCTGCTTTATAGAGCGATAAAAGGCTATTGACCGTCATAATAATTTCTTCATCGTCCCAGGGTTTACTGAAATACCTATCCACATTTCCTTTGTTGATGGCATCGATGGATGCATTGATATCGGCATATCCGGTAAGGAGTATTTTTTTGCAATTTGGTTTTATTTGATTCACCTTCGCCAACAGTTCCGTTCCGGTCATTACCGGCATCCGCTGGTCTGAAATCACGGCAAAGATATCCTCCTTGGCAAGTATTTTCAGCGCATCCTCTCCGGTCAGAGCGGTCTTAACCTGATATGTATCGATAAAAGTATCGAATAATGTATCCAGGATATCTTTTTCATCATCTACACAAAGAATTGTATATGGTTTTTCAACTGTCATGTTCGTATCCTCCAAACACATTCATTTTATTCAATACAAAGAGCAGGGGCGACTGGGAAGCAGCAATATCACAGAATTACACGGTCTCAATAATATTTCTATAAAAAACAAATTGTTATCGTTTTATTACAGGAATTCTCTTTTATTTAAATCTATACGATGAATTCAGGTGTTGTGTCAACCCACGTTTCTCTGCATTGCTGCTGTAAAATATTCACCAGCACTTGATAAAGATGCAAAGCAGTGATACTTACCAGGATATTACACGGATATCTTTCTTGAAAATGGTTGTTAATCGATATCTTTCTTGGAACTATAGCTTTTTATGGAGAGCTTGATGCATCATATTTCCACGCTCTTGATTATTGAAAATGATCCGGAATTACTTGACTTGATTTCGAAAACATTGGAACAGCGGTACCACATTTTGAAAACGAACAAGCCCGACAATGTTTTGGATATCTTGTCGGAAAACGCTGTTGATCTGATTCTATCAAATCAGCCCTTGGTCCGAATTATGTTACACGGAAGCAAGAACCCTTCGACAAAAGCCCCGCAGGTTCTGCTGACAACCCATACCGAAATACGGTCTTTTATCCGGATGTTTCAGGAAACAACTCCGGAAAAAAATATACTTTCGATACTAACTGAAAAGGAAGTTGCCGGTATTATGATGGATGTGTTGCATGGCCACCTGACATGCCAACTTAATAAAAACGAAAAATACAAGGCCATGCTTGAAAAAGCAGATCGGATGGCGGCTTTCGGGGAGCTATTACCGGGAATTGTCCATGAGATCGGCAATCCACTGAGTTTTATCAGTTCCAACTTGTTCAATTCTAAAAAAATGATCACAAAACTACTTTCTTTTATTGATGATTTCGAAGCATTACCCATGAGCGACATAATCAAGACCACCATCGGCGACCACAAAAAGGCCATCAACTATGATTATCTCAAAAACCGGTTGCTGGAAATCGTTGAACGTTCCCAGTCCGGCGCTGCACGGGTCAGGTCCATCCTCGATGATGTTCGGAGGCTGTCGAAATCAACGAATTCCGAAGAATTTGTCAAATCCGACATCAACCGCGCCATTGAAACCACGTTGAATATCATGCAAAATGAATTCAATAAACGAATCACTGTAGAAAAAAATCTGGGTGAGCTGCCCGAAATCGAATGCCACATCGGCCAAATCAATCAGGTTCTGATGAATATATTGATCAATGCTGGTCATGCTATTGAAAAGAACGGACGCATCGTGATTGTCACCCGCCTATTGCCAGCGAAGCGGATAAGCATTGAAATCAGCGACTCAGGCAAGGGAATTGCCGAAGCAGATATGGAACGGATTTTTGAGCCGTTTTTTACCACCAAACCCGAAAATATCGGCACGGGTCTTGGCCTGTCGATCAGCCACGATATCATCAAGAAACACCATGGGGAAATTCAAATTGTTTCCCAGCCCGGCACGGGAACCACTGTCACTGTCACCCTGCCCGTAACACACTAAACACTCATGAACAAGAGTTCGTTCGCCCCATATATAAAATTGCCGTCTACCTGACCGCCAGCCGCCGGCTCACTGGTTTTGCACTCTGTTCAAGCCATTTTGACGCCATCGCAAGCAGATCTTCTCTGGTAAATGGTTTGGTCAGAAAGTCATCCATTCCGGCCCCAAGGCAAAGCTCTTTATTCTCACGCAAGGCATGAGCTGTCATCGCTATAATTGGAACTCTGGGTATCGCCTCCCCGATGTTCCGATTTTTACGCTCTGATTCGAGTTCCCTGATGGCTTTCGTCGCCTGATATCCATCCATGACAGGCATTTGCACATCCATAAAGATCAGTTCATACGGGTTGCGCTTGAATGCGTCAACAGCCTGCTTGCCATCTTCAGCCAGATCGACCTGATAGCCTGCTTGCCCAAGGTGTCTTCTGGCTATTGCCTGGTTCGTGGGATAGTCTTCTGCCAGAAGAACACGCATCTGCGTTTCTTCTGCAATCGAGTGCCTGGTCACCAGATCGATTTCTCCGCGCATCGAAGATCTGAAAGCCCGCTCGATGATTCTGCGGAGATCCGTTTCTCTGAAGGGTTTTGACAGGTATCCCTTTATTCCGATGTCTCGACAGATTTTTCCATCGCCGGCATTGCCATAAGCCGTAATGACGATAATCGGGACTACGCTGAAGAATTCCACGCTTCTGATCTCTCGCGCAAGATCAAATCCATTGATATCGGGCATGTTGAGATCACTCAGAACGAGGTTGACCTGTTCGCCCGAGGCAATGGATTTCTTGAGAATGGTAAGTGCTTCTTTTGCACTTGCCGCTTCGACAGGAATGAATCCCCATGAGCTTACATATTCGACGATCACTTGACGGCTGATTTCGATGTCAGCGACAACAAGCACCCTTACATTGAGGGGCAATTCTTCTCTTTTGCGGAAAATAATCTCACTTTGTTTAGAAAAAACAACTGTAAACCAGAAAGTGGCGCCCTTTCCTTCCTTGCTGTCAACGCCTATACTTCCTCCCATCAGTTCAACCAGTTGCTTTGATATGGTGGTGCCAAGTCCTGTTCCCCCATATTTTCGAGTGGTCGAGCCATCCGCCTGTGTGAAGCTTTCAAAAACGATTGCCTGCTTTTCTTTAGAGATTCCGATGCCTGTATCTTTTACGAGAAATCGCAACTCGATCTTGTTCCCCATATCTCGTAACAGCTCTGTCTTAACGTAAATACCGCCCTCATGCGTAAATTTAAAGGCATTGTCTATCAGATTCTTCAGTATCTGCCTGAGGCGGCCGGGGTCTCCTACAAGCCGGGTCGGTATTTCCGGGGAGATAAAGAATATCAATTCAAGCTCTTTGTTTATCGTCCGGTATGAAAAGCTCTCTGTCAGGTCTTCAAAAAGTGTTCTCAAGTCAAAGGGAATCTGCTCAACCTCAAGTTTTCCAGCCTCAATTTTGGAGAAATCAAGGATTTCATTGATGATCCTAAGCAGTGAGTTGGCCTCCTTGGTGATCGTTCCGACAAACAGTTTCTGATCCGCATCGAGTTCTGTTTTAAGGCAAACTTCCGCCATTCCCAGGATGCCGTTCAGCGGCGTCCGGATTTCGTGACTCATGTTGGCAAGAAACTGACTTTTAGCTTTGTTTGCAAATTCAGCTTTCCGCATGGATTCCACCAACTCACTTGTGCGCTCTGTTATCATCTCTTCCAGGAGTTCCCTGTGTTTCTCGATTTCAAGTTCTATTTTCTTTTTCTCTGAGACATCACGGGCAATACCACGGAAGCCGGCCGCCTTCCCCTCCGGGCTTGCAATAAGAGACACAGATACCTCGATATTCCTTCTGGCGCCATCCTTTCGAATAACGTCCAGTTCTAATCCCTGAGAAGGAGCCCTGGTTACATATACCTCGTTAAAAACCTGAAAAACTTTCTTTGGATTTTCAGGGTACATGTATGCCCTGTAGTTCATACCCAATAATTCTTCTCTGGGATAACCAAGGATATTGCAAATTGAACGATTGATGAATGTAAGGTTGCCTGCCAGATCGACTTCAAAGTATCCATCTTCGATGCTCTCAAGGATGTTTCGATATTTTTCCTCTGATTCTCGAAGATTTTCCTCCACGCGCTTCCGGTCCGTGATATCACGGGACACCGAGCTGATACCCACGGGCTTTTGTTCATTGTCACGTATAAATGACAGGTTATTCTCCAACCAAATGATGGAACCATCCTTTTTGTATTGCGCCAATTCCAGAATTTGATTTCTATCAGGATTCGCCGTACCGCTGGCCTCCAATTTCATCTCTTCTTCAAAGTACCTGACAGCTATCTCCAGGGATTCGGGCGTCAGGGTCTGTTCCAAGGTCTGCGCCATAACCTCTTCCGGAGTATATCCCCTCACGCGCGTGATGGAAGGGCTGACGTATGTAAAACGAAGATTCATGTCCATGACCGATATGATATCCGCCATATTGTTTAACAGCCAACGGTACTTCTCTTCGCTCTGCCGCAACGCATCTTCCGCCTGCTTGCGTAAGGTAATGTCCCTGCCTACGCCCAGAATGGACAAGTGCTTACCGTTTTCGTCGCGGACTTGACTAAAGGTGTTTTCCGACCATAGCGTCGAACCGTCTTTATTGTAGAACTCCAGTTCAAGTGGCGGTGCAAAATATGTTGGATCCGCCTGCGCCTTTGGCATTTCGATGGAGAAAAAAGCCATCGCCGACTGGAAAGATGCCGTCGTAAGCTGCTTATCCAGCGGAAGTTGCACAATCTCCTCAAATGTGTATCCCCGTATCTTCTCCACTGATGGACTGATGTATATCGGTTTTAAGTTCAGGTCCATGAGCCATACCTGGTCCTGCACATTATTCGCCAGCAAACGATACAGCGCTTCGCTTTTATTGAGTGCCTGCTCCATCTTCTTGCGGTCTGTGATGTTTCGCGAACTTCCCTGCAGCCCTGTGATATTTCCATCGGTATCTCGGATAGCCCTCATCGACGACTCAGTCCAGATGGTGCCCCCGTCCTTCCGGTACATCTCAAGTTCCACGATGCGGTCGGCCCAGCGTTCGAGCATCGGCTTGGCGTTTTCCTCTTCAGCCATACTCAGGAGCAAGGACATGGAGGCAGGCGTGATCGTATGTTCTATGGTAATGCGGTTGGCTTCCTCCGGGGAGTAACCACGAAGCTTCTTGACGGACGGACTGTGATAGGTCAGGACGCCATCCATGTTCCCCATCCAAATCGTGTCGGAAACATTTTCCGCAAGGAGCCGGTATTTCTCCTCGCTCTCATGAAGGGCTTTTTGTGAGAGTTCTTTCTCATGGAGAGTATTGTCCAAATCAAGTTTGATGACGGCCAGAGCATCCAGTACCTGTTTCAATGGGTGTTCATCGTTCATACTGTCTAACGAGATTCCTGCCTGGTCCCAGTTAATGCCTCCGATCACCTGGAGCATCTCCTTGGCAAATCCTTTAAGCTGCTCCTCCGTGTAGGTTATGGCATCTGACTTCCTGATTTTCTTACCGGAATCTGATCTGGTTTCCTGAGTTCTTTCTCTTTCCGTGATCTCCAGGGCATCTTGAAAGTTCCTGGCAACCATTACTGGAATTGAAACAAACGGTCTGTTGATCGCAACCAATGCTTTCATGAAATAGTTGAGCCCAAAAATCACCGACAACCGGCAGGGGGTTTTCTTGTTTAACTCCTTTAGCCCCTGCATATACATCAATCTGGCTTTCCAGGGGATACTTTCAAAATTTTCCCAGTTGATGATCCGATAATAGTAGCCTTTTTGCATCAAGCCGGACTCGCACAGAACCTTTTGGTGCAATTCAAAATACTTCTCAATATGAGATTCTCTTTGCTTTCCCCGCGCAATGGTGTAAAGGATGTCATCTCCGATCAGTTCAAAAGATATCCCATACTCTCCAATATCCAACATCCACCCATCTTTTTTGAGCCTGGGATAGAACCTTGAACCCACATCGACGCCGCCCTGCAGTAACACACTCAAAGCATTTCGGACAGCCTCCCTGTAGTCTTTTGCTATACCGACAGGAAAAACAGATTTGTACAGTCTCAGACCTACCTGAAATATGCACCTTATCAGGAATGGAGCCCCAAACACCCAGAATCCCTGAATATTTCCCTTTGATTGTTCTTTCAATAAAAAATCTATCAAGACCATCCGCCCCCCTTTTGACGGGGTATCCGACAGCATCCGATAGTCTCTTAATTCGGCATATTTCCTGTCTGACAGGCCTGCCTCATTAATGATATCCTCTCTTTTTTCAAGAAGATATCTTGATCCTTTTTCGCTTAACCTGCCTTTCAGGGTTATCAGAAGAATCGCCTTGCCAATGATGCTGTATGTTGCATAGTAATCATAATCTAATTGGATTTCCGTCCATGCAGGCTTGGTTATGATAGACAAACCTGAGACAGGGCAAACATGAGATTGGTCAGGGGGGAATGGCTGGCTGTCGTTTGGCATGAAATCCCTCTTATAAAAGTCAGGGTACAGATATCAAGAGGCAGGTCTGCTACACCCACCTGCCCCTTTCTCCCTATTCTTGCGTAGGTACCGGCAGTTTTATGGTGGCCGTGGTGCCCAAGCCCGCTGTGCTTTCAAGCTGAATCATGCCGCCGTAGCGTTTGATGATTCTTTCTGTCAGCGACAGCCCGACACCCGTTCCGGAGCCGACCGGTTTGGTGGTGAAAAACGGATTGAACGCCTGCCGCAGCACTTCCGACGACATCCCATGGCCGTTGTCAACTATCCGAATGACAATCAGATTATCTTTACAATGACATTCAGTGGTTATTGTTATCGTGCCGTCGTTATCCAGGGCGTCGAGGGCATTTTTCAGCAGTTGCAGCAGACACTGGTTAATCTCATACGGGGCACACTCGATCAAAGGAATTTTCTGGAACTGTGTAACGATTTCGATCTTTTTCTCCTTCTGTTTGACCACAAACTTCAGAAGCTCAGTGATGTTTTTATTGATGTCGATTTTAGTAAGCGGCTCCATGTCGATCCCGGAAAATCGCTTCAGACTGTTCACGATATCCATGATACGCATCATGCCCCTGCCGGCCCGATCGAATTTTTCATCCATGGAATCGACAACACGGTACAAGCCGGTCGACGCAACATGTTCCAGGTATCCCAGTACAAGTGGATCTTTTGCCGGCTTGTCCTCCCAGTACATCAGGGCCTCACGCATCTTACCTACGTTTTTATGCAATGCGCCAAGCGTACTTTTGAGAAAGCCCAGGGGATTGTTGATTTCATGGGCGATGCCGGCGGCCAGGGTGCCGATGCCGGCAACACGGTCCATCTCTATGAGCTGAAGATCCTTTTCCCGCAACTGCTCGGTCTTTTCCTTGATTTCATCTACCTGCCGCTCCAGCGTGATATTCTTCTCCCGCAGATCCTCCTGCATTTTCTTGATGGATAGATGAGCCTGTACCCGCGCTTTCACCTCGGCCTTATGAAAGGGCTTGGTAATGTAGTCAACTGCACCCAGATTGATACCACGGGTTTTGTCCTCGACTTCCGTATTGGCGGAAAGAAATATCACGGGGATATCTTTTGTCTGCGAAGCGGCTTTAAGCCGGGTGCATACCTCGAAACCGTCAATGCCCGGCATCAGGATATCGAGCAAAATCAGATCCGGAGGATTATCCGACAGTGCAGCCTTCAGCGCGTCTTCACCGTTTTCCACAGTCGTGCATTCATATAAACTTGCCAGAAGATTCTGCAGTGTCATTCGGCTGACAAACTCATCATCGACAATCAATATTTTCACAATCTCTCCCCAATCACAAAACTGATAAATTCAGCCAGCCGCTGAAGTTCGTGTTCGAGCCTGGTCAGAACCTCGGCGCCTACAGACAGATTGCCGGACTTGCCGATCGTTTCGAGCTCCAGAGCAACCCCTGAAACCGCAACAGCGGTCAGCAATCCTGCGCCTCCTTTCATGGCATGAGCCTCTTTCATCACGGTCTCAGTATTTCCGTTTGCCAAGGATTGCCGAATGGTTTCAACCTGTTGATTGGCTTTCTTCAAAAATCCACTGACAAGTTCCATCAAAAAATCCTGATTTCCATCATACTCATCGAGCGCCCGGTCGTAATCCATCGGGGCGGCCCTTTCGGGTGGATGATCACCAATCGGCGATTGCGTCATGTCAGGCATCGGGTAGACGGGCCATTTCCCGGTCCATGTCTCCACCATGGCAAGAACATCCATTTTATGGGCAGGCTTGGCGATATAATCGTCCATTCCCCTTGCCAGACAAAGCTCGCGATAGCCTTTCATGGCATGGGCGGTCATGGCGATAATCGGCACATGGACGGTATTACCAGGGATCGATATTTTCATTTCATGCGCCCGGATATCCGCCGTTGCCTCAAAACCGTCCATTTCCGGCATTTGCACATCCATAAAAATAAGGTCATACTGTTTGAGCTTGGCCGCCACCAGCGCTTCCCGTCCGTCGGAAGCCACGTCAACACGGTAGCCTGCACTCTGCAGGTACTGCATGACCGCCTTCTGACTGGAGGGATAGTCTTCGGCCAAAAGAATCTGTACCTTTCTCCGGTTGTCCTCGGATAGGGTGTAGCGGGTAATTGTCTGCGGGACTGCCTGAGCCTCCGTACAGTTACCCAGAACGGTCACACAGACATCATACAGTTCATTGCGCCGCACCGGTTTGGTCAAGTACCCGCGAATCCCCAGCTTTTTACAGTCCAATCCGTCTCCGCGCCGGCCGCCTGCAGTGAGGATAACAATCGGAATATCCATTAATTCCGGTGTGCTTCTGATTTTATGGGATGCCTTGAACCCATCCATATCCGGAATTTGCATATCCATCAACACCAGGTCGAAGGGCGCTGCCGATAGAACGGCTTCTTTGAGTTTGCCCAATGCCTCCCACCCGCCAACGGCTTCTGCCGTTCGGCACCCCCAACTCTTAAAATATTCTGTCAGATCATGCAAGCTGGTTCGGTTGTTATCCACCACCAGCACCCGCTTACCGTCCATGTCCGCCGCCTTACAAAGCGCCAGGGGGGCCTTGGGTGTAAGCTGTTTTTCAAAAACCGCCGTAAAATAAAATGTGCTGCCCTGCCCAGGCTGGCTCTTGAGGTCGATTTCACCGCCCATCATCTCCACCAGTTGTTTGGCGATGCTGGTGCCAAGGCCGGTCCCGCCGTATTTGCGGGTGGTTGAACTGTCGGCCTGGGTAAATGTCTCGAAAATGATCGACTGCTTGTCTTCCGGTATGCCGATGCCGGTATCCTTGACCGCAAAGCGAATCCGGACACTTTCACCAGTCTCTTCCGCCAGATCGGCCGAGATGGCGATCTCCCCCTTGTGGGTAAACTTCAGAGCATTTTCTGTCAGATTGCGCAGAATCTGCTTCAGACGCCCCGGGTCTCCGATCAGGTCAGGCTGGAGCTTGGGCGAGACAAAACAGCTTATATCCAGGCCCTTCTGATGCGCCCGTGCGGCAAGGCTGACTGCCACATCCTCAATCGTAACGCGCAGGTCGAAGGGGATTCTATCAAAGTCAAGCTTGCCCGCCTCGATTTTTGAAAAATCGAGAATATCGCTGATAATCCCATGCAGGGCCTTTACCTCTGCGGTAATGGTATGAAGAATGTCCCGCTGGTTATCATCGAGGGCCGTGTCGACGATCACCTCCGTCATGCCGATAATGCCATTCAGCGGCGTTCTGATTTCATGGCTCATGTTGGCCAGAAACTCGCTTTTGGCTCGGCTGGCCTGCTCGGCAGACTCTTTGGCTTTGGTCAGCTCGGCCTCTGCGTGCAGTTGCTCGGTGATATCCCGGATGATACCAAATGATGCCGTATAGACTCCCTGGTCATTGGCCAGAAAAACCAGGCTTTGAACAACCGGGATAACCTTTTCTTCCTTGTTACGGAAATAAGTCATCCAGTTGCTGCCACGGCCCTCGCTCATGAAGCGGTTGATGACCTCGGCCTGACCGGTTATGAATGTTTCATCGATGACAACACCCTCACCGCCGGGCATTTCATAAGCTCCGGCTGTGTTGACGGAAAAAAAAGTGACATGTTTGCCAAGCACATCTTCGAGTTCATAGCCCAGCATACGGAGAAATGCCTGGTTTACTCGGGTAAGGTATCCGTTGCCATCAGACACGATGATGGGATCTATTGAGGTTTCAATAAGATTATCCAACTGGCGGTCGGTTTCAAGCAGCTCGGCTGCAAACCGTTCGCGTTCGCGTGTCTCGCTTTGCAGCGTACGGTGCGCAATCTCGAGTTCGGCATACTGCTGCCTGATTTTTTCCTCTGTGTGCTTGCGCTCCGTGATATCCCGGATACTTCCCTCTTCACCGTTAAAACGCCCCTGCGGATCTCTACAGACATGGCAACATATCGAAACGGGTAACAAACTGCCATTTTTGTCTATCAGCATTATCTCGAAATCATAAACCGACCCTTGATCAGCAAGCATGGCTACCAACCGCTCGTACTCGACAGTATCCCGATACATACGGGTCACATGCTTTCCGATCAACTCATCTGCAGCCCAGCCCAATAAATTTTGGATCGACGGCGACAGGTCGGTAATGATGCCGCCGGCATCGATGCGGTAATAAACATCCATAAACGACTCAAAAATATTCCGATAGCGTTCTTCACTGATCTGCAGCGCCTGTTCTGCATGCGCGCTCCGGGCGACGTCGCGGGCGAGCTTTTCGAGCATGTCGTTGACGCCGGCGCCGATCGCCGCAATTTCATCCCTGCCGCCAAGCATAATACGGTCGGAGAGCTTTTCGGTCGATTGAATTCCCCTGATAAAGACAAACAGCCGAGACAGCCGAGACAGGATGATCCGCTCGGTAAACAAAAACATGATCACACCGGTGAGCAGCGTCACCACAAAAAAAACTCCCATAAAATACTGCAGACTTTGCAGGTATTGCTTATACAGCACCCGTGGCAACCGAACGCTCAGCACCGCGCAGGGCTTTCCGGTAATATCTATGAGCAGCGTTCGGCCTGTGATTTGATGGGAACTGTCAACCTGCACAGAAATGTATTCGGGATACAACGTCCCCGGGCCGAGGGAGGACGCAGCGATATAGTCGATTGTGATCGATAAATGGATCTCCTTGGCCATTGCCTCGATATGTGTTGGACTGAGATATTTGCCGACGATGAAAGCACCGGCCACAGGGCCCTTGTAATCACTGGCCAGAATGGGGCGTGACGTAATCAGAACAAGGCATTCGGGAACAGCGACAATACCATTTACCGCGCTATCGACGCCGGTGTGTCTGACAAGCGCATCGGTTGAGGCAATGGTATTTAAAAGGCTTTCAAGAACCGGGGCTTCATCGTCATAACTGAACGTCAGTCCTTGCGAATAGAAGATGGCGCCGGAGATATCGGCAAACACGACGAAGCTTTTCCTTTGTTTGAGAAGTTCGCCGTGGGACATGTTCTGCTCTACAAACTCCAGGGAGTGTGTCTTGGCAAATGCATACGTTTCATCCCAGGCGGACCAGTCTACGGTAAACGTGTCGATCCTGGCGATTTCATCGAACAGCGCTTCTCGCGCACGGATGACATCATCGCGCACCAATTGCTGTTCGATCATTTCAGAACGCTGCCTCAAGATGTGATCGGCCAGAAAAAAGAAGACTCCCACCAGAAAGCACATGGCCGCACTGAAGATAAAAACCGTCTTAGCGCGAATCGTCATGGTTTACCTGCCCTCCCGACTTGTTGCCTGTTGTCGATTGATGCCTGTCATATCCCGATGTGCCCCCCCCCTGTTCCACACATACTGTCTGCAGGGTATCTGCGCCATCAACCAGTTACAGCGTTCACAAAGTCAGTCAGTCGCTGAAGTTCATGCTCGAGCCTGGCCAGTACCTCGGCGCCTGCAGCCAGATTGCCGGACTTGCCGATCGTTTCGAGTTCCATGGCAACCCCTGAAATTGCAGCGGCGGTCAGCAGTCCTGCGCCCCCCTTCATGGCGTGAACCTCTTTCAATACGACTTCGGCATTTCCGTCGGCCAAAGACTGCCGTATAGTTTTAATTTGCAAGTGGGCTTTCTTCAGAAATCCGATTAAAAGCTCCACCAAAAATTCCCGGTTCCCATCGTACTCATCCAGAGCCCGGTCATAATCCATGGGTGCGGCCATTTCGGTTGGACGATCATCGACCGACGATTGCGACATGTCGCGCGTCGGGCAGACGGGCTCTTTTCCGGTGGTCCATGTCTCCACCATTGATAGGATGTCCATTTTGAGGGCTGGCTTTGCGATATAATCGTCCATTCCCCTCTCCAGACAAAGCTCGCGATAGCCTTTCATGGCATGGGCGGTCATGGCGATAATCGGCACATGGACGGTATTACCAGGGATCGATATTTTCATTTCATGCGCCCGGATATCCGCCGTTGCCTCAAAACCGTCCATTTCAGGCATTTGCACATCCATAAAGATCAGATCATACTGCTTGAGCTTGGCCGCCGCCACCGCTTCCCGTCCGTCGGTAGCCAAATCGGCCCGGTAGCCTGCGCTCTGCAGGTATTGCATGACCGCCTTCTGATTGGAGGGATAGTCTTCGGCCAAAAGTATCTGTATCTTTCTCCGGTTGTCCTCGGATAGGGTGCAGCGGGTAATGGTCTGCGGGACTGCCTGAGCTTCCGTACAGTCACCCATAATGGTCACACAGACATCATACAGTTCATTGCGCCGTACCGGTTTGGTCAAGTATCCGCGAATCCCCAATCTTTTACAGTCAGACCCATCTCCGCGCCGGCCGTCCGAGGTGAGAACCACAATCGGGATGCCCGATATCCCCTGGGTTGTCCTGATTTCATGGGCCGTATCAAACCCATCCATGTCCGGCATTTGCATATCCATCAATATCAGATCAAAGGCATCCGCCTCCTGGCATGCTTGCATGAGTCTGACTAACGCCTCCGGCCCGCCGGCGGCTTCAGTTGTTCGGCAACCCCATGTCTTGAGATATTTTTTCAGTACCTGCCGGTTGGTCCGGTTATCGTCCACCACCAGCACCCGCTTACCTTTCAGATCAGCCGCTTTACAAATCGCCAGGGCGGCTTTTGGTGCAGCCTGTTTTTCAAAAACCGCCGAAAAACAAAATGTGCTGCCCTGTCCAGGCTGGCTCTTCAAGTCGATTTCACCGCCCATCATCTCCGCCAGATGTTTGGCGATGCTGGTACCCAGCCCTGTTCCGCCGTATTTGCGGGTGGTCGAACTGTCAACCTGGGTAAAGTTTTCGAAGATGATCGATTGTTTATCGCTGGGTATACCAATCCCCGTATCCTGGACCGCAAAGCGGACCCGTACCGATTCTCCGGTATCTTCAGCCAGATCCACCGAGATGCCGATTTCGCCTGCAGGGGTAAACTTCAGAGCATTATCGGCAAGGTTTCGCAGAATCTGCTTCAGCCGTCCGGGGTCTCCGATCAGGTAAGGCGGGATGCCGGGCGAAATAAAGCAGCTAAGCTCCAGTCCTTTTTGCGCTGCCCGCGCAGCAAGGCTGGCCGCCACATCCTCAACCGCGACGCGCAGGTCAAAAGGCATCAAATCAAAGGCGAGCTTGCCAGCCTCAATTTTTGAAAAATCGAGGATATCATTGATAATACCATGCAAGGCATTCACTTCGGTTTTGAGCGTACTCAGAATGTTCCATTGGTTATCGTCAAGGTGGGTGTCAAAAATCACCTCCGTCATGCCGATAATGCCGTTCAGCGGTGTTCTGATTTCATGGCTCATGTTGGCCAGAAACTCACTTTTGGCCAGGGTTGCCGCTTCGGCGCTTATCAGCGCGGCTTCCAAATCGGCGTTTTTCTGCTGCAGTTCGTTGGAGAAGTCCTGGAGTTTTTCTTTGGCGGACTTACGTTCGGTGACGTCTTCGATAAGGGTTGCGAAGGTATCTGGCATGGGTGCAAAAACAAAGACTTGATAATGCCTACCTTGGGCAGCATCCTTATTTTCGAACTGGAAGGTCTGATTGTCATCCATCACAGAAGCGATATCGGCAAGATGCACCAGGAATGCTCCGCCCATGATGTGTTCCCCATCTGCGCCCAGCAATTCGTTCAAACCACAGCCATTTATCCGCAAGAAAACGGGGTTTGCGTCGATCAGGCGAAATGAGACCAGCCTCCCGTCTTTGTCGCGAATGGTTTCAAACAACCCGAGCCCCTCCCGCATGGCACTGAACAGTGTGCGGTACCGGAGTTCGCTGCGGATCATATTCTGGTAGGCACGGGCGACAGCCCGCATCGGAATCAGACGCAACACGATAAAAACGAGCGCCCCGATCAGGCTGAACAAAAAGGCAACCTGGATGGAGTGGACAACCAACGGCTGAATCGAACGACTGAGCTCGATCCAGGCCACCTGGACCCCTGCATCAAAGATTTGATCTCTCCGGACGATCACCGGCGGTGGCGTCTCAGCCACCACCTCGGACACAACCATACCCTGCATATCTACGACGCGATATGTCTCAATCGTGCTGCGCTTGAGACGGTGGTGCAGGATCTCAGATAGCCGGGCCTCTTCAAATCGCCAGGTATTGGGGTTTCTGGCCACGATTTCTGTAATGCTATCGGCTGTGAATTCATTGTCAACCGCCATGTTGTGTTCGATGTGTTGAAGGGAGACATGGTAATACCCAAATGGCGCCAGCAGAGTGATCGTGGCGGCAATGACGCCGGCAATCAGGGTGGTGACCCGGGAAACGGCAGAGAATTGATATTTCACTGAACTCACCAGGGCGATTGTTCTCCGACCGTGATCCAGACACCAGCGGACTGGGCGATACGTCTGCCCTCCGAGGAATAGACAAATGCCAGGAATTTTCTAACAGGCTCCGACAGCGCGCCCAATGTTACGATGTTCAGCTCCTTGCCAAGGGGGTACAAGCCCTTGGCAAGTGTTTCAGGGGTCGGCTCAACCCCGTTCAGACGCATCACGTTCAGCGGCAGTTTTTCGATAATGACACCGGTAAGACCTGATGCCCCCAAAGCACCGGGGGTCCTGGCTATGGTCTCCGATGACTCTGGATCAGTCACCGCCACCATCATCCCCGGCTGGTCATGAGCGATGGTCATGGCGGCATCCATCTCGGGCGATAGATTGCGGATAATCTTGGTATCGGAATCTTCCAGCGGCC
Source organism: uncultured Desulfobacteraceae bacterium (assembly GCA_903953895.1). Classification (GTDB taxonomy): domain Bacteria; phylum Desulfobacterota; class Desulfobacteria; order Desulfobacterales; family Desulfatirhabdiaceae; genus RAAP-1. Next base: position 63,983 of record CAJBLH010000250.1, read on the forward strand.
GAAGAACCAGACGCACTTTCTTGCCATCCGGCCAGTTCGCAGTCCTGTCTCTGTAAAAGGTCACAAGTTCCTGGGTGGTGATATCCTTTTTACTGATATCCTTGTTGGTGACGATGACCAGCGGGGTTTGCCCGTACTTCTGGAGAATGGCGCCTGCCTCAGTTTCCTTTGGATTCAAGCGCCGGCCCGATATGGCGATATCCAGCGCTCGGCTCAGCAGCGCTTTGATCGAACCGGAACTGCCCAGGGAATTGTCCATCTCGAACCGTATCTCGGAATGGTGGACATTGGCATATGCCACGGTCATGGGTTGCATCATGTTCAGGCCAGAGCCCGTACCATTGATGCGGATAACATCTGCAGCCAGGCATGGCCGGCCGAAAAGCAGGATCAGGATCAAAAAGCTGATTCTGGTGATAAAACTTCCCATTGAATCAAACATGATTAGGCTCCTTTTTGGGATGACATGCTTTGGACGGTCATAATCTCCGGTTCAATAATATACCATATTCTCTTGTAAAAACGGAGAAAAAAACGTTGATGAAATATCTCCAGGTATGATCCATTCATCGCTCTAACCAAATTTTGCGGTTGATGTAAAAATATGCTAAAGAACCTGTTCAAACTGCCTCTAAGCGGCATAACACTGTATTACTGAATGATGCTGCCCCGTTTTTGGTTGATATTCGAAATTAGAGATATTCATTCTGTAGCTTTACTTGGATAGCTAAAAAGGGTTCTATAAGGGTAGGAAGAATTGGAACATATGATTCAAACACCGACCACATCACGAGTCAGCCGCAATCGACTTCTAATTCACTTTCTGCATGGATTCTGCTGCTCGATCTCCTTGTCACTGGCATTCTCTGGTTTTCCCTGCAAAACGGCAAAAACCTTTACGAAGAGCAGGCGGCTGTTACCACCCGGAATATCTCGCGTGTTCTGGATAAGGATATTTCCGGAATTTTTGCCAATGCGGTGCCGATTTTCAATACAACCGCGGATCTCATAGGCTATCGGTCGATACGGATATAACCGAACGCAGGCAGATGGAAGAAAATATGCGGATCAGTGAGGAAAAACATCGCCTGCTTGCAGACAATGCCCTCGATGTTATCAGTGTCGTTGATATCGATGCCAACTTCACCTACATCAGCCCATCGGTTGAAAAGCTCAGAGGCTCTACCCCGGCGGAAGTGATGCATCAAACTTTGGAAGAAATCCTGACCCCGGAAGGCGCTGCGATTGCGCGAGAGGAGTTGGCTCAAACCCTCGCCGCCATTTAGGCGGGCCTGCCCCTTCCAGATTTTCGCGGTGATTTCAAACAGACCTGCAAGAATGGTACTGCCGTGTGGACCGGATGTGACGACGACGTGTATAAAAAATTCTGACGGTGACTACATCGGCGCCCTGACGGTCGCCCGCAATCTTAGAACAGCCCAACTTCGAAATTTCTTATCTTTCGGGCCGTCTACCGACACCAATGATTTTTTTGGGATGTCATTTTTTTGATTTTTTGACGGCACTCCCGATCCGTTTACGGGACTCGTCGGCTGCTCTGGTGCGTTTGGATGGTTTCTTTGCGTTAGCGGATGCCGGCGCATCCATGGTCAAGGTAATGCCGAACAATGCGCTGATATCGGACAAATTGCCGTCGGTAGGCTGGATGATCCGGCTGGATTTTGCGGGCTGCTTGCTCAGCAGATTCTCGGCCTCCTTTCTGGCGACCTGACCGATCAAATCATCCATGTTGACCCCGCGCAACGTGAAAAACAGCTCTGGAGAAGTATCCAAACGGACGCCCACACCGTACAGAACCGCTGCGACATGCTTGCACATCACCGCCCAGTCCGGGCAGGAACATTCCAGTTTGATTTCACTTGGAGCCGGAAACAACCCGGCTTTCTTGGTAAAAAAAAGGTCCTTGAGATCTTCCGGAAACTTGCCTTCCAAAAGTGCCTGCAGGGTTTCAATCTTTCCCAGGGCCTTTTGAACCAGGGCTTTCCAGTCCGAATCCGAAATAGCCTGGATGCGGATGGTAATTTCATAAGGCTTGGAAGCCGTTCCGGCCACGATGCCGTGGATCGTTTCCTTATCGATCCGCAGATCCAGAACCATGCCGTTGGTCAGATAGGAACGACCGCGGGGGAGGCGGTTGGCATAATCCGAATAGCGCTCCAGGTTCAGATTCCAGGATTTTCCCCACCACGATTTGGTCAGAGTTCGGCCGGCAATCACAACCGGCTCCAGTCTGCCAAGTTTCTTTTTGAGCTTTTCAGCCTGTCGCTGCGCATTCGCGCGTCGCGCCGCCACCGGCACATAGGGAGCAAAACCACCAGACCATCCCATCGCCTATTTATCTCCTGTCAATGTCAAGGTGAACATTTCCCGGATCTGATCGTTAGACATCTCCGTAATCCAGGACTCCGCGCCGGATGAAAGGATTTTTTCCGACAATTCGATTTTACTCTCGATCATTTGGTCAATTCTTTCTTCAACGGTGCCTTTGCAAACGAATTTATGAACAATCACGCTGCGTTTCTGCCCAATCCGAAACGCCCGGTCTTCAGCCTGTTTTTCCACGGCGGGATTCCACCAGCGATCGAAATGAACCACATGACTGGCTGCGGTCAGATTCAAACCCACCCCGCCGGCTTTCAGGGACAGCACGAAATACGGCACATAGTCATCCTGATTCTGAAACTTCGCAACGATTTCCTTCCGTTTGCCGACCGCAGTTCCCCCGTGGAGTTGAACGCCGGGGCGTCCGAATACCGACTTCAGGAAGAGATCGAGCGGTTCCACCATTTCCCGGAATTGGGTAAAGACCAGCATGCGCTCCCGCTTTTCGTGGATGGATTCGCAGATTTCCCGCAGGCGCTGGAGTTTGCCGCTATCTTCTTCCCGAAATCCCCCGGCTCCGGCAATCTGGTCGGGGTGGTTGCACACCTGTTTGAATTTCAGCAAAAAGGAGAGAATCATGCCTTTTCGTTGGATGCCACCGGATTCTTGCACCACATCCGACAATTCGTTCACGAACCGCTGATAAAGCACCCGCTGCTTTTTGGAGAGAACCGCCCAGGTCTTCATCTCGATTTTTTCCGGAAGATCGGCGATAATCGTTTTGTCGGTTTTCATCCGCCGCAGAATGTAGGGCTGAATCACCTGCCGCATCCGTCCGTATCCATCGGGGCGCTCGGAAAGCGTTTTGGCGAATTTCTTGAAACTCTGGGCCGATCCCAGAAGACCCCGGTTGACAAAATCAAACAACGACCATATATCGCCGATCCGGTTTTCCACAGGCGTTCCGGTCATGACAATCCGATGGGCCGCCGGAATAGCCTTAACGCTCCGAGTCTGAGAAGATCCGGGATTCTTTATGGCCTGGGCTTCATCCAGAATCAGAAAGTACCACTGCCGATCCTTCAGCCAGGAAAGCTTTCTGGCCATGGCATATGTGGTAATCGCCAGATCGAAAGAGTTATCGGGCAGCGATTCCGGCCCCTGGACATTGGTGTATTGCGGATGCACCACATGTGTATTCAGGCCTGGGGTAAAGCGGCGGATTTCGGTGAGCCAGTTGTCAATCAGCGATGCGGGCACGATCAGGAGGGATGGCCCATCTCGATTATCGGGCATTTCTTTTCGGGACTGAAGCAGGGATAGAATTTGAATCGTTTTTCCCAGCCCCATGTCATCCGCCAGACAAGCCCCGAACCCCAGATCGTGCAGAAACGTCAACCAGTTGAGTCCGGCTTGCTGATAGGGCCGCAGATCCGTTTGAAGCCCATTGGGGACGGCAACGCTCTGAAGAGACGCCGGCGATCGGAGTTTGCCAAGAATATCTTTCAACCAGTCTCCGCACAGTACATCGCCTTTCCACGGGGTTTTGTCATCGATCTTTGCGGACTGAAGCCCCAACAGCATCCGAATGGCGTCCGGAAACGAAATTTCAATATGTTTGGTCATCTTCCCGGCACTTTCGAAGAGTTCCAGATTCTGTTGCAGCGACTGCCGGTCAACAACCGTCCATTTGCCCTTGATCATCGCCAGGCCGTCGTACTGCGCCAGAATTTCCCGGGCTTCTTCGTAAGAAATGGCTTCTCCGTCGATATGAAGCAGCGGCGCGCAGCTCAGCATCGCGTGAACCCCCAGTTTCCCGCCGGCACTGTCGCCGATGGAAAGCGCCACGGAAATTTTTCGGGGTGATGCGCTCCACCATTTCGGGATTCGGCACAGAATCCCAACCTGCTCATACAGCGGGGCTTCCAGCAGAAACTGGTAGGCTTCTCCCGGAGTAAACCGGAGTGGGTGAAAAATCTCTCTGGAATCCATAATGGAGCGAATGAGATCGCTGCCGGCCGCAGCTCTTTTCACGGATGCCAACAGATCGATCAGTTTCCGGGTATCGTCGCCAAATTCTTTCAGAGCATTTTCCAGCGGCAGATGCATCAACCTACCCGTTGCGTCGTTTTGGGCGGAATACGTCGCCAGAAAAGCAAACGGCGTTTCTTCTTCCTGTCGGTTCTCAACCAGGTGAAATTGGATTCGGTACGTCAACAACGCCTGCCCGGGGGCCAGCAGACGCAAAATATCTTCTATGGATTCGCTTCGGCCCGTTACCTCACGGACGAAGGCATCACGTAAAAGTGTCCAGATGGATGCGATAAAATCTGCATCGACCAATTCCGACCCCACCATCGCCGGTACGCGGGCCGCCCACTCGACGACTTTTTCTCCGGGCAGTTCGATGCACTGTTTTTCGCGAACCACTTCCGTCTGGGGATGGACGAGAAGTTCATGAACATATGCCGCGCTGATCGACCTCCAGTACTCGACAGACGGCGACAACCGAAACGCCGGATGGATGCATCCGATAGCCAGAAACGCTCTGGCGTGATCGGCGGCATAAATATCATAGATACGCGCCTCGACCTGTCGCCGATCGGAAGATAGCGCTTCTTCACAGGCATCAAATTCAAGCGCCGGTTTTCGCGTAGGCAATACAGCAACCGTTAGGGTTTGATCGGATATCGTCAATGCAACCATTTCCTTTTCCAGAAAAACAATTCGCCACACAGTCGGGGTGGGGGTATGACATTGTGGCTAAAACAGTGATCAATGCCTTCAATTTCTTCGCATAAGTTTTTTGCAGTGGTCATAACGAACTCACCGCGTTCGAGAGTCGGCTCTCCTGGGGTTCATCCTGTCCATCCTGCATTTTGTTGAATGCAGCATCGTTCAAATCCTTAATTTCAAGAGCAAGAATACTCATGTCATCGTCTGCCGGCTGTGCCTCGGCAAAAGCCATGACTTTTGCGTAGAGTCCTTGTACCAGATCATCCAGGGAAAAAGACCTCAGCTCTCGTAGAGTCTGGTAGAGTCGATCTTCACCAAAGAGTTCGCCATCTGAATTCCGGGACTCGAATACGCCGTCACTCAGAAACACGACCTTATCGCCTGGAGCGAGCGTCACGGTTTCCTGCCCAAAAGGAAAAGCGTTAATACCGATGACCGTTCCGGAAACAGTCAGGATTTTGAGATCATTTTCACGTGGAACAATGATCGGCGCACAGTGAGCTGCATTGCTGTATGTTAACGTGTTAGAGGATATGTCCAATACGGCATAGACGATGGTGAAATGCCGTTTAAATCGCATTAAGGGAAATTCACGGTCCAGTATGTTCAGCACGGCCTCGGGTTCGAGAATAAGCGGCGGGTTGACAGTGTGATCAACAAGGATGCCGGTATGGGGGTTTAAAAGTTGGTAGACCAAGACAGATATCATAGCAGATGGAATACCATGGCCGGCTACGTCGAGCATGTAAATGCCGATGTGGCTGACATCCAGATGGACGAAGTTGAATATGTCTCCTCCAACTGCGTCGCAAGGGGTGAATTTCCAGGCAAAATTCTCTTGATTGCCGACGGAAAAATTCTTTGGCAAGAGACTGAACTGAATGCTGCCGGCGGCTTTGAGCGCATCGTTATTTTTTTGCAGCGATTCCATGAGTACTGCCTGAATCTCGATAAGTGATCGTTTTTGCCGATACAGTTGAAGGAATACGTCCACTTTTGCTTTCAGAATATCCGGATCTATGGGTTTAGGCAGGTAATCCACCGCTCCTGCCGCATATCCTTTGAAAATATTTTGCCGATCTTTACTGATAGCGGTGACGAAAATGATAGGAACGTTTTTGGTTTTCTCACTCATTCGCATCAGTTCGGCTGTTTCAAATCCATCCATCTCCGGCATCTGAACATCCAGCAGTACCAGAGCAAAATCTTCCTCAAGCAGCAGTCCGAGGGCCTGGTTGCCGGAAGTTGCCTTGACGATTTCCAGTCCGGGATCCTCCAGCCAACCTTCCAGCGCCAGAAGATTCTCCTCCCGATCATCGACGATCAGGATGTGTGCGATAGCAGATGGCTGTGTTTTGTCATTCATGAATCCCTCCTGTTTTCTCATTCCATCACTGACAACAAGTGCCTCATAATTCAATTCTGATTTAGATTACAGAGAAACTCAGATATTTCTTCTAATGATAAGATAAGGTCGGGCTCCGCAGCAGCAATGGCTGCCTTAGGCATGGTATCCGCCTGTGCGGTTTCCGGATCTTGAACAACAACCAATCCCCCTGCTGCCTTAATCTTGCATGCGCCTGCGCTGCCATCCCTGTTCGCTCCGGTTAAAATAATTCCGATAAGCTTTTCCCCATAAACATCTACCGCAGTTTCAAACAGCACATCGATAGACGGACGGGTATAACTCACCGGTTCACTCGTGGACAGGGCGATGGTGCAATCCCATTCAATCAGCAAATGGTAATCAGGCGGGGCCATATACACAACAGCCGGTATTATGGTTTCTTTGTCTTCGGCCTGTTTAACCCGAATGCGACTTATATCATTCAGGTGGCAGACCAGAAAATCATCGGACGTCTTATGAATATGATACACGATGAAAATCGGCAGATTGAAATTTTCCGGCAATCTTGGCAAAATAAATTTCAACGCATCCAGGCCGCCTGTTGAAACGCCGACCGCAACCGCCGCATATCCACTATCAACCATGGCTGTTTTTTTTCCGATAAATCTTTTCATCAATCCTCACATCCTCAAAATCCTCGGAGTATATAGAAAACCTGAGAGACTCCTTGCTTCCCAGACAAAGAAAACCACCAGACGGCAGACTTTCTCTAAAAAGACCGATGGCGGTGTCTTGTAGTTTGCGATCAAAATAGATCAACACATTTCTGCATATGATGAGGTCCATTTCCCCGAAGGATGCGTCTGAAACAAGATTGTGATCAGCAAAGACGACATTTGCTCTTAAGTTTTTATTCATGACTGCGGATTCGTTTCCGGCTGTGTAGTAGTCAGCAAAAGACTGATTGCCGCCGGCCTTCTGATAATTGGTGGTATATGCCTTAATCTTTTCCAGAGAATAAATCCCCTCCCTGGCTTTCTTTATAATTTTTTCATTAAAGTCCGTGGCATAGATTTGTGTATTATCTAGAATATCCGCTTCTTTCAGCAAAATGGCCATGGAATAAACTTCCTCACCGGTCGAACAACCAGCATGCCAGATTTTGATGTGGGGCAGCTCCTTGAGCACAGGCAGAACAGACTCTCTAATCGCCCCGTAAAATGAGGGATCGCGGAACATTTCAGTCACATTGATTGAAAAATCCATCAGGAGTGCTTCAAAAAACTGAACATTGTAAAGAATCCGGTGCTGGAGTTCGGAAATGGTTTTCAACCCGGACAGATTGCAGTGGCGCAGAATCCTGCGCTTTATCGACGCTTTGGCGTAATCTCTGAAGTCATATCCATACTTGCGGTATATGGCTTCAAGCAGCAGACCAATTTCAATTTTTTCATTCTCGATATCTGTCATTTTATTTATACAACCATACTCTGAGCATAGAAAACAATTTACCACTGTCCACCGGTTTTGCCAGATAGTCGCTGGCGCCGGCCTCGATACATTTGGCGCGGTCTCCTCTCATAGCCTTGGCAGTTAAGGCGATAATCGGAAGTTTTTGAAATTTCCCTTGTTTTCGGATCTCCTGGATCGCTTCATATCCGTCCATCACCGGCATCATGATATCCATCAGCACCAGATCGACAGTCACGCTTTCCGACAGACGGGCCAACGCTTCACGGCCATTTTTCGCTATAATGATTTTGAGGCCTTTTTCTTCAAGAATATGGGTCAGGGCAAAAACGTTCCGCATATCATCATCAACCAGCAGCACGGACTTGCCGGCCAGGGTCGACTCTTTGTCGTGCATCAGTTTCAACAAATTCTTACTTTCATCCGGCAGGTCCGTCTCTACCCGATGCAGGAACAAAGTGGTTTCATCCAGAAGCTTTTCAAGAGAGTGGGTATCCTTGAGGATGATTTTTCCCGAGTTTTTGTCGAGCATCGCTTTTTCCTCATTGGAAAGAATTTTGTCTGTATGGATGATAATGGGCATTTCGGCAAGTTTCTCATCGGTTCGTATCTTGTCCATCAACTCGGTTCCGGACATATCCGGAAGCTTGAGCTCCATAATCATACACTGATAACTGTCCATCTGCAGATGCTCAAACGCCACCGCTCCGGTACTCGCCGCTGTGATTTGAATGTCATGGCCCTCGAGAAGTTGGATGATGGCGTCTCTTTGTTTCTCATTGCCTTCCGCAAGCAGCAGCTTTTTGACTTTCCTGTCGATCGTCTGCTCTATCTTACCAAAAGCCAGGTTGAGATTCTCTAAGCTCACCGGTTTGGTCAAATAACCGATAGCTCCCATCTTCATGGCATTCCTGGACGGATCAGAGGCAGAGATAAGGTGTACGGGGATATGCCGGGTGACAGGTGCTTCTTTCAGCCTTGTCAAAACATCCCAACCGTCAATGCCCGGTAAGCCGATGTCCATAATAATGGCGATTGGTTTGTACAAATCAGCAAAGTGAAGGCCGGTTTCGCCGTCATGGGCTAGCAGCACCTTGAAATCCCTCTCCCGTGCAAGGTCCGACAAGATCGAGGCAAACCTGGAATCGTCTTCAATAACCAGCAGACATCTGTCGCCGGCAGCTATATCTTTTCTATCGTCCCGTATCCGGTCGAACTCGTCAGACAGGGCTGAATGCGACCCGGCCCCCTTCTTCACCGGCGCTACGGCAGGCAAGGACGGTGGAAGGGATGTACCCTGAACTTCGGGAACATCTTCGCATGTTGATGCTACTGACTCGGGAAGGTACAAAGTGAATATGCTGCCTCGGCCCTGTTCACTTTCAAGACCGATTTCCCCTTTCAGGCACTTGGCCAGCTCCCTGGAAATCGACAGACCTAGGCCAGTCCCTCCGTATTTTCGACTGGTCGTACCATCCTCTTGCCGAAATGCCTCAAAAATAACTCTTTGATTTTCCTTTTTAACACCGATGCCGGTGTCGGACACGGAAAATGCAACTGCCTGTTCCATCGATAATTCTCTTTGTGAAAAAGTGGTTTCCGGATTCGGTCGCCGGATATCCAGCGAAACGCTTCCCTGGTCGGTAAATTTGATGGCATTTGAAAGCAGATTTTTAACAATCTGCTCCAGTCGCTGGGAATCAGTACGAATCGTTTGAGGAACATTCTCCATCAGGTTGACCGAAAAGTTTATTCCCTTTTCTTCCGCAATTTTTTGAAAATCACGCGAGATTTTATCGGTAAATATTTTCAGACTCACTTTCGAGACGTTAATGTCAAACCGGCCGGACTCCACCTTCGATAAATCGAGTACATCGTTGATCAGGTTCATTAAATCATTGCCTGATGAATAGATGGTCTCCGCAAATTCCACCTGCTTGGCGCTGAGGTTTTCCCCCTTGTTTTCCGAAAGTAGCCTAGACAGCAGCAAAACACTGTTTAGAGGTGTTCTGAGTTCATGGGACATGTTGGCCAGAAATTCGGACTTGTATTTGCTGCTCAGCTCCAGATCCTCAGCTTTTTGCTGAATAATTTTCTGTGCTTTTTCAATTTCCTGATTTTTTTTCAAAATTTCCTGTTTTTGCTTTTCCCGCGATTCAGCTTGTTCCACCAGTTCTTCATTGGTTGCTCTGAGCTCTTCCTGCTGGGTTTGCAGAATATCCTGGGATTCCCTTAGCGCCTTGGTCTGCTCTTCAAGCTCTTCATTGGTCGCTCTGAGTTCTTCCTGCTGGGTTTGCAGAATCACCTCCGATTCCCGCAGCACTTTGGCCTGCTCTTCTAGTTCTTCATTGCTTGCTCTGAGTTCTTCCTGCTGGGTTTGCAATGCAGCGGCCATTTGAACAGTTTTATCCAGCAATTTGGCCATTTGACTCCGGGACGTCACCGACTGGAGAGCGATGGCAATATTTTCAGCGGCTTCCGATAAAAAGGACAGGTCTTTATCCGAAAATTCCTTAAGTGACCCAAGTTCAATGATTCCTTCCACCTTGTCGTTCAACAGTAAAGGGTATGCGAGGATATTTTTCGGCGCCGCTAAGCCGAGACCGGATCGAATGCAGATGTAATCCGTAGGACAGTCGGTCATCAGGATGTGCTTCTTTTCTAGCGCAGCCTGCCCGATCAGTCCCTCTCCTGGTTTAAATACGTTGCGAAAGTCTTTGCGATGCTGAAATGCATAACTGCCTGCCAGCCCGAACGTTTGTTCCTCATTGCAGATGAATATCGCACCAACACTTGCATTCAAATACTCACAAAGGTAGCTTACAATATTGGCCGCCAGTCCCTCGATAACCTGGTCGCCTCTCATCCTTTCGCTCAATGCCGTCTGTCCTGTTTTAATCCTGATTTGTTCCGTCAAATCGTTACTGGTTCGCCTCAGGCGCGACATAAACCACGCCAGCGCCACATGAACCGCAATTGCCAGCATGACGATTGCCAAAACGATCTGGTTTCTCATATTTGAAAGCAACTTGCTGACCTTATAGACATCCTTGTGCATCAGGTTTTCAGGCACCCTGTAACAGATAGTCCATCCCCAAGGCTCGAATTTCTTAAAAAAAACCAACTGGCTCATATTGTTCTGCTGATATTGGAAAACGTTGTCCTTGGCCGCTGCTATCAAATCGGCAAAACCGACCTGCCGCAAGCCCCCGTCATCTTTTTTCTGAAAAGGATGCATGATGACATCCATCTGCGAATCCAAGATAAACGGGTATATATCACTGTTCTTAATCTGATTTCCTTCATAATTAAGCTTTGCCAAGTCATTTAGAACACTGATCTTGGCTTCGTCCTCATAGGTTTTGGCAATATTGGTTCCGGTCAATCCGGTATCGTTGATCATGGTATGAAAACTCAGTAAGGCACGATCGAGTTCTGTCGCAATTCCGTTCAACATCTGGGTGTAGACTTCATTCTGGCCGGAATGGACGACTTCAACAATCGCGTTGGTGATGTCTGAGGAAAGATAAACGGTCACACCGATTACACCGATTACAGTTGTCAAAAAAACGACGGTAATGAACGCCATTATTTTTGACGTTAACGAAAATTGCATAACTCTGTCACCTTTATTTGGGTTGGTCCCCATAAACAAGTCAATGGTCAGGCAACTCAAAACACATAATCTACCATAATCCATTTAAAAATTAAATGGATAGACAGGATAATAACAATCAGAATTGAAAGTTTTCTTCTTTATCTTGTATATCCTGTCCATCGTTGTTAATGAAAAAACAACACGATCTGGGAGATTATTTCATGTGAGTTGCCTTATTGTCGCCAGTCCAGTTTCGAATCAGGGTTTCCCTTTCAGAACATCGGGATTCCGAGTAAGATGAGGAATGAATCTTTTTTATTTGTTTATATTGAACTCTTAGCGCATGTTAGATGAGATTGCAAAATTAAAATGGACGGCTTCTCGATGCCACCCGCTCTGCAGGTGTAGATTCACTCCTTTATAACTTTGGCCTTTTTAAGCGTTTCCAACGGAAACTGGACGCCCAGTTTGTCGGCAATGACCAAATTGATGTACATCTGGCCTTTCTTATTGGAAACTATCGGGAAATCCTTGACCGATTTTCCTTCAAGGATTTTTATGGCGATCTCGGCCGCCAACTCCCCCTGTTCTTCGGCAATTTTGGCATAATCGACCAACACAAATGGAGCCATGAAGTCATGGGAACTGCCGGAAGGGATTTTGGTATTCTCCCGGATGAATTTGAGTGCTTCAACATCGTTCCAATCACTGATGCCGGCGTTGTTGATAAAGATGAGAATATCCGTTTCTTCCTGAAGTTTGCTGTATTCAGTTTTCCACTCTTCAAAAGTTTTTACAAACTTTAGGGAAGAAAACTGCACCCCGAGTTTCTTCAGGTTATCCGCTTCCTTACGATCTGTTTCATTGTCATTTCCAATGAACCCGATGCGGGTGCCTTTGGCAAATTTCTGCATCGAATCCAGAACTGGTTTAATAACCGATACTTCCAGAACACCGGTTACGTTCTTCGTGGGAAAACCATAGGAAGATGCATCCCAGTTGATGCCGCAGAAAACAAAGGGAATATCAGAATCTTTGAAATATGGAACAATTACGAGTTTAGCGGCGTTATCATCGGCGGCAATGACAACATCCGGTTTCCATGAATCGATCTCGGCCTTGGCCTCCTCACCGGCCTTCTTCTGCGCTGCTGCGGAAGGATTACGCTTGGTGTCCATATGGATGACCTTGAATTCGTACTTATCCCCAATGACGATTTTCGCCCCCTGCACTTCACCGTCACTCCAGGGATATCCCACATGGTACGAATCGATAAAGAGAACTTTTTTTTTCGCTGCCAGCGACGTGCTGCTGCACAACAAAACCGCCATTCCCACACCCACGCACATTTTCAGCATGTTTCTAAAATTCATACATTTCTCCTATTACAGACCTCGTTAATTTGAGTCGAAAAAGTACATTTTTTTTGGACATTCAAATTAACCGAAAGGCGAACTGCCGACTTCGATTTGAAGCAGTTTACCGCTTATAAAAGAAATCAGCCCCATATCCCTCTCGATCGAAAATCATGACCGGCCCTTCTTCAATCACTTCCTGCCATTTCTTACCCAGGGCTACAAG
>CAJBLH010000251.1 GCA_903953895.1 uncultured Desulfobacteraceae bacterium
AGCATGTTATGATACAATACATTGCGACGGACAATGATCACTCACGAGTTCAAAACGTCTCAAAACGTGGTCAAGTATGGCATGCCTGCTTCTGCGATTCCCTATCAGGCAACAATCCAACTGATATTTGGGTTCATAGCGAATCTCATAAACCGTCCCGCCCAGATTAACCGTATAGGTATGCCCGGCAATATCCGTTTCAACATTTCCGGCCAACGCAAAACAGTTCATTACAAACATCAAAGCAATCAACAAACAGGCTAATAAAGTTTTTTTCATAGTCGATCTCCTTTAAATCAGGGTACAGGTTGCAGGTTTTTTCCTGCCCTCAGTCCTCTGTTATCTGTCCTCTGTTTACCCAGTAATCCTCTTCCCCGGATCTACCGCATTAATGGTACAGTCCGCAGTAATGCTGCTACGTGCCGGGTAGTTCGGCGTGATTCCAAGATACCCCTGGGTCAGAATAAAATTTTCAGTTTGAAGTCTATCTGCGTAATACTTGAACCATATCTTTTTGCCTTCTTTTCTCAAAATCGGGTCAGAAATACCGTTCTCCAGAAAGACTTTGAATTTGCCGTTTTTCAACGATGAACTCACTTCCCCGATAGCCCCGCCGTAAACCGGCTGGGAAGAAGTTGTCATACTGATTGCAGCGGGCTGAAAGTCCGTTGCCTTTAACACTTCCATAAAGTCCGGCTCGTAATACTGGGCATAAACTTTTTTGGGGGTGTTTGCAGTATGGTTGCACATCAGGGCCGTGCTGAAATCAACACCGGCGGTACTCAGTATCGTGTCTTGTTCACGCATCAGATTGACCCTGGCGATTGCCGGGTAAAACGCCATTTCCCGGTGCCGGTTCGGTACGGCCAATATGTTACTGCTTGCAACAGTTGCCGCCGTAACACTCGAAAAGCGCACCTGCGCAATCTCGACACTTCCGACCGGTATAAATGGCGGGCCGCCGGCAGCTCCCCGGGTCTCAGAAAGCGCTGCGCCGTCAACCCCATTAACGACGGTAACTACTCCTGCACTGGTAATGGTTATGGAATTGATCCGGCAAATATTGGCATCAGCACCCCGCAGACACACATTATCAACACTTGCCGTCAGGGCTGTCACAACGCCTGCCAGATTCAGAGACCCGGCCGATACATCGACCCTATCGCTTGCTCCGGATACCGCCGGGGATACAACCAGTCCGGTCAGAACACCATCCGGTTTGATAACCGGCGAAAAACCAGCCTCGTCAGACCAGCATTCGGCATTGGAGTCGAATGTTTTATGGTCTCCCGAATCAGTCAATTCGGTCATGGGCACATAGGTTTGCCCGTCTTCATAATACAAAACCGAGTTTTCGGCGGTTGGCATGGTTTTCCTTTTACAGGGGTTCAGGGTTTAGGGTGCAGGGGGCAGGAAAAACCTGTACCCTGCACCCTGTCCCCTGAACCCTGAACCCTTTTCTTGCACCCTTTTCTTAAAAATATGGGTCGTTTATTTTCGAAAAATATTTAATCGTAAAGCTGGCAGTTACAGCCACCGTGTCCTTGTGCGTGTAGTCGTTTGTTCCGCCGGAAGCGTAGTGAATCTCTTCAATAAGTGGGGTGATCAATGTTCCCAGGAAAGCTTGCCGCATATCCCCGAGCATCTGCTCTGCAAGAATTGAAGGGTTTATTGTTCCGGTCAAAGCGACAGCTTCCGCCCGAAGCGGCATCGTGCAGAGGTAGTCTCCGCCGCCGACTCGTTCCGCTGTTTCGGGTTGAGGGTAAATAACGCAGGCCGGCAGCCGCGATGGGTCTATCTTGGGTATCGCGCGGAAGGTATTCAGCCCGATATCCGTGCTATATCCGTTTGCCGTGGTAATGGTTGCCGCAGCCGCCATACAAGCTTGAATAATCACTTCACGTTTTGTGTCAGACATTGGCCAGAATCTCGTCTGCTGCTGTTGTAAAATTATCGATTACAGCCTCTGCACCGCCTTCAATTATCGGATCGATAAAATACGGCTGCGCCTGAATGTCCTGAATACGTACTGAGGATAGAATTGTCCTTTTCGCCTTTTGCCCAGGAACATATTTGCTCCAGCCGTAGATCTGATTATTTTTAACAGAAACATGCCGAAATTCATGGATGGTGCGGCCCCGGAATATCTGCACATGCACCGGGCTTTTTCGTTTCCATCCCGCAGCGTCGGTTGCAAAATCGATCATTTCAATCGGCTTTCCTGTCGAAACGATCCTGGCGCTGAAACCATCGAGGGTGTCGGTGTCAGGTGCTGTCGTTTCAATCTCGCCGTCAACCCGCTCAAAATCGACTTTCAGGGTTTTCATGGTTTCATCAGCAAATGTCTCTTTGGTTTTTGCAACTGCTTTTGTCATTGAAGCACAGCCTTGCACCTGCAAGTTCGATTTCAGCAGTTGCATCACCGCCACAGCCTCCCCAAGAGATGCTGTATCGACCGTAATGTTGAAGCCCTTACTCACTGACCACCGCCTTCACCACGTATCCATCGTTATTCATAATGGACTGCACGAAGTACCGCATCCCGCCAATCGTAAAGCTTTCCCCGACCATGGCCTCACGATTCAAGTCCGCAAGCGAATATTCGATCGTTTTCACCTGCAACCACGTCTGGGTCAGGCCGGACGGCTGCAACTGCATCGATTCAGCAAAAACCACCTTGATGCTTGAAGGCGCACCGGTTAAAGAAGTAAATGCAGCATCGACCCCCCCGAGCTTGGCGAGTACACTATCCCAGAGCATGTTTTGAAGTGTGTCGAAGTCAGTCATAATAAAAGGTATCAGGGTGCAGGTATCAGGGTGCAGGTTTTTTCCTGCCCCCTGAACCCTTTCCCCTGCCCCCTTCCTTTTAAGCTGCCAATTTCACCAGCACCCCCGGCCGAAAACACATCGGCAGCGGGTTGGATTGCATGTGCAGGTTGACGCCCCGGTTGTATTGTCTGGTTTCTTGTTTGGCGTAAAGCGGTATCCCGATCGTGTTTACGGTTTCCAGAAAATCGGCCGGGGCATAAATGGTTTTAAAGGTGTCCATGGTTCCCTGGGGGAAACAATGGCCTTCGCCGTCGGCTATGAATTTTCGGGTAGCGCCGGTGGCGTCCGTGGCTGTGCCGCGGTATTCTTCAAAAATAATCCCGCCATAGGAAAACCCCTTTCGGATATCTCCGCCAATCACTTGTACGGCCATGGCGGTGTTGTCGAAAGTGGCTTTAACGTTCGCATGACCGGTCAGCGCATCAAAAAAGTCAGCAGAAACCAGCGCTCGAGGCTGGGTCATGACTTCACCGCGCAGGTTGTCTTCGATAAGGCGAAGCACTTGCATGCATTTGGCCCGAATATCGGTTGTGGGTGTTGATAAATCAAAATCGACGAAATTCTGATCAATCCCGAATTCCGTATAAAGGTTGTACAAAAGGGTACCATCCGCATCCAGAATAATCCCTTTCAGCGCCCCCATCCGCAAGTGTTCAAGCGTTATTGCGTACTTGTTTTTGGCCGACTGCATATGGGTGTTAATTACACCGGCCAATGTCTGCGCCTGGTTCTCCGTGCCGAACTGGCGAACAGATTCAAACTCGGAAGCCAGAATCGTATCGCTCAACGGAATATGCGGTACACTGAACGCCCTTACTTTCCGTTTGCCCATTCGGTTCTGCTGTTCAGGCGCACCAACCGGCTGCGTGGACAACAAATTCAACACCCCGTTCTGCTCCTCTACCAGTGCCACCCGGCTCGTAATCCCCTTGTCAGGAAAAACATCCAGCTCCCTCAGCCTGCCATAATTGTTCGGAAGAATATTAATTGCATTCGTAAGCGAAACCATATTGAATGCATCGGTTTCAAAAGGGTTCAGCAACATTTTTCACTCCTCTTTCAGTTGTACAAAATTCAGCATCACACAATTTAATCTCATTAAATTAAAGACATACACGACAATCAAGACATCTCTCAGTTCTAATATTTAATTGCCCCCCACTTTGTCCACCCAGTCCATCTTGTCCATCCCGTCCACCCAGTCCACTCAGTCCACTCAGTCCATCCCGTCCACCCTACACAAAACTTCTTTAACCCTGCCCCCCTTTTTTTTACACATCCGTCCTAACCACAACCCCCTCATCCGCCAACTGCATCAGTGCAGCAGCCTTTTGCGCATCCAAAACGCCTGCTGGCCAGCTCAGATAATCAGCAACGATCTGTGCATCCCGCACAATTGCAACAGCCTGCCTATCCGGGTTATAAGCCGATGTGTTGGCTCCAATCGTGCAGATATTGTCCTGCCGGTTGCTGTTCAAGTTTTCCGACTGAAAAGTTCCCACCTGATTATCCAGAATAAGTGCGCCTGCCGCAGTACCGGCAGCAAAGGTTCCGCTCAACAGAGTAAAAGAAACCACCTGTGCAGTTGCGCCACTGATTGCACCGGTCAGGGTTTCGCCAAGCAGCAGTTCAGCAACGCCACCCGAGGTGTAAGCAACCTGTTTCTGGGTTGTGTAAGTCGTATCCGCCGCGGCGGTCAGTATGCCGTAAGCGTCTTGGGCGCCATCGATCCCGGAAAGATTCAGTTCCCTGACTTTTTCGGAACCTGCAGGAACCGTAATGGTAAAAGAATCTCCAAGGGCAAAGTCCGTAGCGCCATCGGTCAGGGTGAAATTGATCGCCGGGTTGGTATAAGTGCCCATCACTGCATCCGGCAATGCTTCGCCGTCCGGATCACGGACAGAAAAAATCCCTCCATTGGCAGCTACCCCGACGCATCGCAGGGCATAAACGCCAACTTTGGTTTTGGCTCCTCCGGTCACTGAACCACAGGCGCCGGTTCCGGTGTTTGTTCCGGCAGTTCCCGTCGTCGGCACGGCGCCAATTTTAATCTTTCCGATCACAGACCCCATCACAAGGTCCTGTCCGGCCAATATAGTAACCTGCTCGCGGGATTGGTTGTTCTCCATTTCCCATTTAAGCAAATCGTTCAGGTATGTTCCTTCAGTTAAAACAGTTGGCATAATCGATTTCCCCTAAAAAGAATTATGAATTACGAATAAAATCGGATTGATTGATATGGCTGAACGTTATTTCCTTCAACCTGCATAATTTCATAATTCATAATTTTTTTCCGCCATCCTGCTACCAACCACATATTCTGCGGCGCGCTTTTTGGCATCAGCCAATACCGGGTTAGTTTCACCAGCGCTCAGTGGGCCTACGGTGGATATGATGGTCGCGTTTTCTGCGGCCTTGGCTTTGGCATCCAGAATAGCGATTTTTGCTTCATCGAGTGTCAACTCGTCGCGGATCATGGCGCCTGCAAGTTCTGGCATTCCGGCAAGGTCGCACATTTCAACGATGTCACCTGGCGCAGCAGTGGTGGGTCCACCGCACGGCTCTGCGGTGTCGGGCGGGTCGATTAACGGTGCCGGCTCATTTATCAAGCGTGCCTCGATCCCTTCAAGGATGTGGCATTGCTCCGCAAGAATGGTTTTCAATTCAGACAAGCTTTCGGCCAGTGCCTGGTTAATGGTATCCTTTACTTCATTCAAATTCATACCCAGCTCTCCTTTGCATAAACTCAATTTTCTTATGATATCGTTTGCCGACACAATGCCATCCGCCAAGCCGGAATCAATAGCGGCAGAGCCCATATAAAAGCCTGCCTGTGTAGCAATCACCGCCGCCTGTGTCAGGCTTCTGTTTCGCGCAACAATCGCAGTGAACATGTCATAGATTTTATCGACTTGGGCTTGCAGCACTTCCTTGCCATCGGCATTCAGCGGTTCATGTGGGTTGAAATCGTTTTTTTGTTCACCGGCGTAAATGGAAGTGTATTTAATGCCGATGTTTGCATCAAATCCGCTTTGGTCTGTGTGGATTGCAATCACACCGATAGAGCCAACCTGTGCAGTCTGGGTCAGATAGACTTCATCCGCCGCGGAAGCAATCGCATAGGCTGCCGATAAAGCCATATCATCTGCAATGGCAATGATTGGTTTGGTTCCTCTTGAGGTATAGACTTCGTCAACCAAATCGAAAAGACCCGCGACTTCACCACCTGGGGAATCAACAAGCAGCAATACGCTGATTGCGCGGTCATCGGCCATCGCCGCCCGGAAACTGTTTCGGATATCCGAGTATGATGTGGTCCACCAGTTGTACGCCCGATACGTCAAGCCGCCGGTGATATCGATCACGGCGACTCCATCGATAATCGCGTATCCGGCTTCCGTGAACTCAACGTCACTTCCTGATTTGGCGTACGTCTTTAATTTGTAGGGTATCTCCGGGTCAACAACCCCATATGCAGCATTTGCCGCTGCCAATTCTTGTGGCTTTACAGCCGTCAATATCTCTTCAATCGCTTGTGGCGCCACCATCAGCGCAGCATTTAAAAGTCTTGTCGGTATTGCAGTCACAGGTTTCTCCTGTTTATCTATTCGATTGTCTTGCATCAGAATCGAATACGAGTCCGATTGCATCCGCCCGTTCATTGTCAGCCTGGATTTCTTCCTCAAGCGCTTCAACGTCTAATCCCCGCTCAGCCACCTCTTGTGTCCGGGAAGAAAAGCCGGAGCGGACAAGGCCGGTGGAAGCCTTCAGGTCTTTCAGGGGGTCCACCCAGGGCCATCCGTCAATTGTCCATTTAATGCGCTGGTAGAGTCGGAGGTCTTTGGCGTAACCCGGCAGCCGAAGGGCGTTTGATAGCACAACCTGAGAAAGCCAGTAACGGGCGACTGGCCGGCATATCTGGTATGCCATGATGTTAAAGATAAACTGCTTGCATTGGCGTTGAAATTCGAGATTGCCGGCCCGGATCGAGGAATACGTCACACCAGACAGATCCCCGGTAAACTTTTCATAAGTCAGGCCGCCGATCCCCCGGGCGGCCCGCTGCTCTTGATGTTTAACAAAAGAACCGTAATTGCCGCCGACATCGGCAGGCTCAGAAAACGTAACATTGTATCCAGGAGGCAGCGCAGAAAAAGTACCCGGTTGCATGTCGATCACAGGTGATCCGGTGTTATCGGGTTCACCTTCGTTTCCAAAAAGAGGGGGCATGTTTCCTTCTTCCGAAGGCTGGGTGATAAATCCGCCGAACATGGCCGCCGTTTTCTTCCTGACGAGTTCGGCGTCATTGAATTGGTTCAGCTCGTGCATGGTCAGAATCAAAGATGCCAGCCACGGGCGGCCGCGTTGCTGGCCAGGGCGAAGCGGCTGAAATGCGTGAAGTATCTCAGAGGCTGGTATCCGAACTCGGTCAAACGGGTTAGCTGTTGTCATGAAGTATTCGCCGGGGTGTTCGCGGAATATCCAGTACGCTTGGCGTTGACCAGTTTTATCAAACTCGATGCCCATGCGGATTTCATTACCGTTGGGGGCAATCGTGTTGTAATTGTGGTCCAGGTGATCGGCCTCCAGTATCTGTAGTTGGAGCGGAACCGTAAGCCCGATTCCCGAGCGCTTCGGGCAGAACCGAATGAAGACCTCTCCGGATTCAATGATCGAGCGGGCGGCAAGCGCCTGAAGTCCGTAAAAGTCAAGCAGTCCATCTGCATCCGCTTCCTGTGTCCAGTCCGTCCAGAGCTGCTGTAGTCTCTTTTTAAGTTTAGAGTCGGCAAGCTGCCAGCGGGGGGAAATCCCCATCCCAACGATGTTGGACACCAGACAATCCAGCGCTCCGCATATCTGCGGGTCATTGCGTGATAACTCACGAGACCGCGAACGTAAATTGCCGAGCGAAGAAAAAATCGTGCTGTTCGGCCCGGCAGTGGATGTACCCCAGTTCGACAGACGACGGCCGGTTCCGGCACCCTCAAAGGCTGAATAAGCGTGTATCTTTCGCCCGTAGCTGTCCAGTATCTTCAAGAAGGCCATTAAACCCCCTTGGTCGATGATATTCGGAAGTGCCGCGGTCTGTTGTTCAAGGCGTTTATCTCCGAAATAAGGCTTGACTTGTAATCCTGCAAATCCCCAAGCTTGGCTTGACCATATTCGGCCATGCGGTCGCCGTGCGATATCCTGATGACGCGCTCCCCGGACATCAGCTTTGCAATGGCTTCATCTACAGCCGATAGTGATGCAGTCAACTCTGTAAGTGTCAGTGCCATGGTGGTAATCATGCAGGATTTATAGAGGAACGCAAGTTGGGGAAGCGTACACCATTCGCAGTATTCACAATATTCGCTTAAAATGCAGGGGGCTTAAAAACTAAAAGGGGGCAGAAAGGGGCATGAATGCTGAAAAGTAAGTGCGGGTCGAACCATTTTCCCGACACCACGACAATTGTTGTGTTTGGTTGTGCGTGAGCAAGGGTATGTTTTTGGCTTAAATAGCTATTTATATTGGTTTTATGGTCATATCTGGGGGAATGAAACAAGTGGGGCACCTGTATGAGATTGAATGGGTGGGAAGTACCTTGAATTTTGGGGTGAAGCGGAGGGGATGGGGCCATATGTGTCGTTCAAGTTTGCATGCGACTGATGCACACGGGGGCAAGTGCGCGACGGTGCGCCTCTGGACGTGACCGGCGTCACTCCCTTTAACAACATGAATAATCTGTAACGATTTCAAAGATATAAAGGCAATAGTGAAAATCTTTATCCCAATATAATCCCATTTTATTCATGTTGCGGTAAAATATGGTAGGTGTCGAAAGATGGTAGGATAATTTGAACATAGCAAGACAAGATGATAAATTCAAGGTGTTTCTGGCTGGCATCCATCGAAAGATATTTAACCTGTATTTAACCGGCTCGCGTTTCCTGGCTGCCGATCAT
>CAJBLH010000252.1 GCA_903953895.1 uncultured Desulfobacteraceae bacterium
AATTAATAAAGGGTGTGGTATCGGGTATGGTCTATAACGGCAACAATTTCAATTTGGAAAGGAGTCAAGAATGCAGAAAAAGATGTCTATGTTGATTTTCACTTTTATTCTGGTACTTCCATTTCTGTCGTATGGTTTTGACTGCAACAAACCGGATTTTGGCGCAAAACTGGAGGATATCAATAAGGACGGGTATTTTGTGAAGTACATGGAGAAAGCAGGGATTTCCTATTACAATTATACCGGCCCGTGTCGCATGGAGATGCATGCCCGTGCTAATCCCGCTATCTCATTTGCCTTTATTGAAAACCAGTTATATGCCAGGCTCATCAGAACACAGGAGGAAATCGCAGATCCGATTGAAGCCAGAAAAAAATTGGAAGAGCGTGTATTTAAGCAGGTCGGTGATTCAAAATTGGAAAAACGGCAGGAAGGTGACTGGTGGATTTACCAATGGTACAATGAAAAAGATAAATTGAAATTCAAAGTCAAAATTCATAATCTGACCAATGAGCGCAAAACCGCATTTTATTATGAACCGCTTCGGGCGAAGTTGCCTGACTTGAAAGAAGAAGATGATCCGGTGTCTCTCAGGCACTGATTATAGTTCCAAAAAGGACAAACTGGCTGGCAATAAAATCCGGGCATGAATCTTAGTAGCGACATAAATCTGAACAACGGATCAAACAAACAAATCCGTCACGAAAGCCCATTCAGCTTCGGGATCTGAGGATATTCGATTTATCGTACTTTCAAAATTCTCCCACATGGCATCATTAATCAATTCATAACTGTGACCCCAGAAGAAGAAAACCCTGTTTTTTTTCTTCTTCTGGTTATATTTTTCCCAGAAATCTATATCCAAAAGGTGACAAGTTGGGGAAAACTCGTATGGATCAACAGGCGGGAAAATGTCATCCTGATGCTGATTCCCTCTTGCCCATTTATACCCTGCTGAACGAACAGCACCTCTTACGGAATCGTTATAAACATTGAATGGGTAACAGAACCCCAGTACCGGTTTCTGAAATATGTCTTCCAGGATATGCCGGCTTGTTTGTAATTCCCAACGCAACTGATCATCAGAAAGATCGGTCAAATACGGGTGTGTCATGGAGTGGCTGCAAATCTCAAAGCCATTGTACACATTAACCAATTCATGGATACTGAGGCGCCAGACTTCCCTGTTTCCATGTGTCCATCCGAAAGACCTGTTTTCCAGATATAGACCAGGATTGAGACAGAATGTTGCTTTGGCTTGGTAACGGCGGAATATTTCTATCAGCCGGATATCCGAGACAATACCATCATCCCATGTTTGTATGACTTTCAACGGCGAAATCCTTCAGTATGAGATTTGCTTTCAATTCATAATCATAGCTGTATTCGGTTTTCAGGTTCAAGACAAGGAAAAAGTAGCCTGAGCCCTGCCCCCCAGGAATCCCGCTTTCCACATAGACCGGTTCTGTTGTATAATCCCCAATCTATGAAATCATCCCCACAAGCACCACCAGCCGACAATCTCGACCGCCTTTCCGGAATCGTTGAAAGGGTCACCTTCCATAATGCGGAAAATGGCTGGTCAGTCCTGAAGGTATCCCCGTTTAACGAACCTCATAAACTCGTAACCGTGATAATCCATCAGGCAAAGGTATTTGCTGGAAGCTCAATGGATTTCTACGGCACCTGGGGCTATCATCAGAAGCACGGTGAGCAGTTCAAGGCGGAACGGGTTATTGAAAAGAAACCGTCAACCAGTGCAGCACTGGAAAAGTATCTGGGTTCAGGACTTATCAAAAACGTAGGTCCCAAAACCGCACATAAAATCGTGAAGTTCTTCAATGAACGAACGTTACAGGTCTTTGAGGAGTCAATAGAGGATCTTCTGAATGTGCCGGGAATTGCGGAAAAGAAACTCACGGATATTAAAAATAGCTGGCAGGAACACAGGGCAATAAGGGATGTGATGATATTTCTGCAAGGATACGGAATCAGTACCCTCTATGCCGTAAAGATATTCAAAACCTATGGAAATGATGCAATAAGAAATGTTTCGAGCAATCCATATCAGCTTGCACGGGATATTTATGGAATCGGATTCTTTTCAGCGGACAAGATTGCGCTCAACATGGGATTTGAGAAAGATGGGATTACCGCGTATTGAAGCCGGCATAAAACATGTCTTGGCTGCTGCAAGGGATAGCGGACACTGTTATTTGATTGAATCCCAGATTATCAAGAACACCCAGGATTTGCTTGAAACCGGAACACCAGAGCAGATAACGGGCATATTGCTGTCCTTGATTGCCGCCAATGAGATCAAAAAAAGGGTTTTGCCAGATGAAAAGGGGCAGGAAGTCTCAGCATATTACTCAAATTCCATATTTTTTGATGAACAGTACGTTTCCAAAAGGGTCAAGCAATGGATCGCTCAGCCTGTAATTATTGACCATGTCCGGATAAACAATTGGCTTGAGCTGTATTGTCAGAAGCAAAGCATAGTCCTTTCTGATGAACAGCAAGCATCAGTTGCGGGAATTGCAGGAAAATCGTTTTCCATCCTGACAGGTGGACCCGGCTGCGGAAAAACTACCACCACCAAGGTTCTGGTAAAACTGCTTCATGCTATGCAAAAGAGGGTTGTCCTTGCAGCTCCAACCGGAAGAGCATCCCAGCGGATGAGTGAAGTTATCGAATACGATGCCAAAACCATTCACCGTCTGCTTGAATGGGCGCCTGGAAAGAATGGCTTTAAAAAAGGCGAAGATGACCCACTTCAACTGGATTGGCTGATTATTGATGAATGCTCCATGCTGGATATAAACCTGGCAGCAGCACTTCTTAAAGCAATTCCCCAGA
Organism: uncultured Desulfobacteraceae bacterium; assembly: GCA_903953895.1. Classification (GTDB taxonomy): domain Bacteria; phylum Desulfobacterota; class Desulfobacteria; order Desulfobacterales; family Desulfatirhabdiaceae; genus RAAP-1. The sequence goes on from CAJBLH010000252.1 coordinate 2,860, forward strand.
ATGCGCAGGTGCTCTTTATTGGCGACCCCGACCAATTACCGTCAGTAGGTGCTGGCAATGTATTGCAGGATCTTCTTCAAGCAACCTGTGTACCGAGTTTTAGACTCACCAAGGTATTCCGTCAGGCTGAAGAATCAATGATTATCCGTTTTGCCCACCAGATCAATAAGGGGCAGATTCCAAAGATTGAATCCCCTTTTCACAAACCTGATCTGTGGAAAGATAAAACAGGATGCATATTTAT
>CAJBLH010000253.1 GCA_903953895.1 uncultured Desulfobacteraceae bacterium
TTTCATCGCTGTAATAATCTTTTTCCTTCTTGCTCAACGCAGCGGTAACCAGGTTTACGATATTCTCGTTTTCCTCCGGAATGAGCCACTGGATAAAATCCAGGGTTTCCTGATCCAGGGTGGGTGAACAATTCATGAGCCGGCCAAGATAAATGAGGCATTGTCTGATGGCGAAAATCCGGTTTTTGTCTCTGCCCATACCACTGGTGGTGCGGCTGAACAGTTTTTCGCGGTGATTCCGACGGATATTTTCCCGCATATTGCCTCCTTTAGAGCATTTACATTGTTTGAAAGTAATATATCATGGGAACATTTCATATAGCGGAACGATTAATCATGTTTTTAAGAAAAATCATCATGCTGGAAAAATTGAGTTTCACAGAAGTCAGTGAAAAATATTATTGATAAGGTTAAACCGGCCTCTCTTTTTGGCTTGTAATCATGTATCGCATACGGTACATTTATCGCATGAATAATCCTTTGGAAAAAATTCTATCCGCTAAGTTTTACCGCACACCTGCGGGCAACGAGCCTGTTCTTGATTGGTTGAAGGGGTTGAACAAAGAAGATAGAAAAACAATTGGTAACGACATACGAACGGTTGAAATGGGCTGGCCGATAGGAATGCCAGTTTGTCGCAAGCTTGAAGGTCACTCAGGCCTCCGTGAGGTTCGCAGCGAAATAAGCGACGGATGTATCGCTCGAATAATATTTTTACATCAATAGCAATGAAATGATTTTATTACATGGTTTTGTAAAAAAAGACCGAAAAATCCCGAAAAGCGAGATTGATTTGGCAATAAATCGAAAAAAGGAGCATGAAAAACATGAATAAAAATCCACATACAGGGTCTTCCTTTGACGATTTTCTAAAAGAAGAAGGCCTGCACGAAGAATGTTCAGCCGTTGCACTGAAGCGCATTTTAGCTTGGCAACTCAAGCAGGAAATGAAAAATAAACACCTGACAAAATCCGCCATGGCGGAACGGATGCACACAAGTCGAGCGCAGCTTGAGAGGCTTTTACACCCTGAAAAGACAGGGATTTCACTTGAGACAATGCAGCGTGCAGCCATGGCAGTGGGTCGTGAATTGCGAATTGAACTGGTTTAACGAACCATTTCGATCATAGATTCTATTTGCAATGTCCTTAGTTCAATCCAGCACAAAAACCGATCTTTTTCGGCAGGGCATCTTTGACCTGACACTCCTTGCAGAGAAGATCAAAGAATCTTTCCGGCGTGGCAGGTGTTCCCCAGAGCTCGAACTGCCGGGCGGCTACCGAAAAATCACCGGGAGTCAGGCAAGTCAAGTTCCGGACGGGCTGCTCCCATAATGCGGCATTGGCAGAATCTCCGCCGAATCGCACCAGTTCCTGATGGAACATGGCCCAGGACTGATCCGGGGTCATGGGATCGAATCGCACTTTGAAGGCAAACCTTCTAAAGCTGGCGGGGTCGAGATTTTCCATCAGGTTGGTCGTGCAAATGAAGATGCCGTCAAAGGCTTCCATCTGGGTCAGCAGCTCGTTCACCTGGGTCACTTCCCAGCTATGGTGCGCACCCCGGCGGTCAGACAGAAAACTGTCGGCTTCATCCAGCACCAGAACCGCATCCTGCTGGCGTGCGGATGTGAACATTGCCGCAATGTTTTTTTCGGATTCCCCAAGATATGCATCCAGAATGTCCGAGGCCCGTCGGAGCATGAACGGCTTGTCGATTTCATCTGCAATATGGCGGGCCAGCTCACTCTTCCCTGAACCAGCCACACCGTGAAAACAGAAGGTGCCCTGGCAGCGCCGCTTGAGCCCGGCGATGATTTCCGGAATATCCGCATCGGTATTGAGATATTCGAGACGGTATGCTGTGCGGAGGGTATTTCGGGCCGGCAGCCGCTTTTGCCCCAGCAGGGCGGCACTGTGATCGAGGGCCTGCTCCACCAGCGCGATGGCCCGCGACGTATCGCCGTTACTGGCAATCCGCGCCACCTTGGCTGCCCGGTCGAGCTGCCCCGGCGTTGTTTCCTCGTTGGCGGCAATGCGCTCGATCCATGCCTCCTGTGGTTGAAAACAGCCCAGATGGTGCTCGGCGATAAAGCGCCGAACGCTTTGTGGCGGGATCGGAAACTGGGTGGAGTAATCGAAGCGGCGCCGATAGGCCGGATCGATATGACCGATACGATTACAGACCCAGATCGCCGGAACGGGATTGCGCTCCATCGTCCGGTTGATCCAGGCTTTACCCGCTGTGCGGTCGTTGGACTTTTTGCCGTTTCCGCCAAACAGCATACTGAAAAACCCAAAATCTGTCGGGAAAACATCCTCGATCTCGTCAAACATCAAGAGGGTATTGCCAGAGCCGGACAGAAGCTGCTGACAGAGATTGTAGGCCCGTAGCCGTCCTTCTCCCTTGATCGGGTCGCCGCCTTCATCGGCAAATGCGATTTCATATAGATCCATGCCCAGTTCTGCAGCCAGCGACTGTACGTATTCGGTTTTGCCAACCCCTGGCTTGCCATGGAAGAGAATATTGACACCGATCTCCTTGTTTTCGACGGCATTTCTCAGATAAGACAAAAGTGTTTCCGTATCCTTGGCCAGATGCGGAAAATGCGCCAAAGTCAGGGTCGGGGCCGCCGCCCTTTTCAGAAAACGCCCGGTCATTTCGTCTGCATTGGCATGGGGAGACAGCAGTACACCGGCAAGCCCGTCGATCAGATTGAGCTTGTCTTCAAAATCCATGAGGCTGTGTTCGATCTGGACGAGTCCGGTGGTGATCAGCAGGCTTTCGGCGCTGATGGCATCCAGAAAGTCTTGCTCGGGAATATCGGTAATCCGGGCCAGTACCTGACACAGCAGGTGATCCGATGTCTTTATACTGCGATCGGCGATAGCACCCTTGAACTCCGAAAATATTTCCATGGCGGCGGTAAATAACAGGAGCGCCTGATTGGCATCGGAAAGTCCCAGCATTTTCGAGAGCATATTGATGTTGTTGAACAGCGGCAACTGCGGCGGAATTTTTTTGCTCTGGAGTTCTTCCAACTGTTGATTGAGCAAATTTTTGCAGAAAGCAGACGTCGGCTTTTTTTTGAAGATGTCTTCTTCATCGTCATCCACATCGGCGAAAAAAGGCAAGCCAGTCAGTGAACAGAAA
>CAJBLH010000254.1 GCA_903953895.1 uncultured Desulfobacteraceae bacterium
TTTCATCGCTGTAATAATCTTTTTCCTTCTTGCTCAACGCAGCGGTAACCAGGTTTACGATATTCTCGTTTTCCTCCGGAATGAGCCACTGGATAAAATCCAGGGTTTCCTGATCCAGGGTGGGTGAACAATTCATGAGCCTGCCAAGATAAATGAGGCATTGTCTGATGGCGAAAATCCGGTTTTTGTCTCTGCCCATGCCACTGGTGGTGCGGTTGAACAGTTTTTCGCGGTGATTCCGACGGATATTTTCCCGCATATTGCCTCCTTTAGAGCATTTTCATTGTTTGAAAGTAATATATCATGGGAACATTTCATATAGCGGAACGATTAATCATTGTAGGGGCGACCGGCGGGTCGCCCTATGGTGTTGACACGGACAAACACAGACGGACACGGACAGGGGCGACCTGCAGGTCGCCCCCCTACAGGATATCTCCGACCGATAACATCTTGAAATAATTATTCTGAATGTCTATAACTTTGCATTGTCCTTAGTTCAATCCAGCGAAAAAACCGATTTTTTTCGGTAGGGCATCTTTGGCCTGACACTCCTTACAGAGAAGATCATAGAATTTTTCCGGCGTGGCCGGTGTTCCCCACAGCTCGAACTGCCGGGCGGCTACCGCAAAATCACCGGGAGTCAGGCAAGCCAAATTCCGAACGGACTGTTCCCATAATGTGGCATTCACAGAATCTCCGCCGAATCGCACCAGTTCCTGACGGAACATGGCCCAGGTCTGATCCGGTGTCATGGGATCGAATCGCACCTTGAAGGCAAACCTTCTGAGACTGGCCTGGTCCAGTTTTTCCATCAGGTTGGTCGTGCAGATGAAGATGCCGTCAAAGGCTTCCATCTGGGTCAGCAGCTCGTTTACCTGGGTTACTTCCCAGCTATGGTGCGCACCTCGGCGGTCAGACAGAAAACTGTCGGCTTCATCCAGCACCAGAACCGCATCCTGCTGGCGTGCGGCAGCGAACATGGCGGCAATGTTTTTTTCGGATTCCCCGAGATACATATCCAAAATGTCCGAGGCCCGCCGGATAATGAGCGGTTTGTCGATTTCATCGGCGATGTGCCGAGCCAATTCACTTTTCCCTGAACCGGCAACACCGTGAAAACAGAATGTGCCCTGGCCGCGCCGCTTGAGTCCGGCGATGATTTCAGGGATATCCCCATCGGTATTGAGATATTCGAGCCGGTATGCCGTCCGGAGGGTATTTCGGGCCGGCAGCCGCTTTTGCCCCAGCAGGGCGGCACTGTGATCGAGGGACTGCTCCACCAGCGCAATGGCCCGCGACGTATCACCGTTACTGGCAATCCGCGCCACCTTGGCGGCCCGGTCGAGCTGCCCCGGCGTTGTTTCCTCGTTGGCGGCAATGCGCTCGATCCATGCCTCCTGTGGTTGAAAACAGCCCAGATGGTGCTTGGCGATAAAGCGCCGCACACTTTGCGGCGGGATCGGAAACTGGGTGGAGTAATCGAAGCGGCGCAGATAGGCCGGGTCGATATGACCGATACGATTGCAGACCCAGATCGCCGGAACGGGATTGCGCTCCATCGTCCGGTTGATCCAGGCTTTGCCCGCGGTGCTGTTGTTGGACTTTTTGCCATTTCCGCCAAACAGCATACTGAAAAACCCAAAATCTGTCGGGAAAACATCCTCGATCTCATCAAACATCAAGAGGGTATTGCCGGCGCCGGCCAGAAGCTGCTGACACAGATTATAGGCGCGCAGCCGTCCTTCTCCCTTGATCGGGTCGCCGCCTTCATCGGCAAAAGCGATTTCATACAGATCCATGCCCAGTTCCGCAGCCAGCGCCTGCACGTATTCGGTTTTGCCAACCCCTGGCTTGCCATGAAAGAGAATATTGACGCCAACTTCCTTTTTCTCGACAGCATTCTTTAAAAACATCCGCAGCATCTCCGTGTCTTTGGAAAGATGGGGAAAATGATCCAGCGTCAGGGTCGGGGCCGCCGCCCTTTTCAGAAAACGACCGGTCATTTCGTCTGCATTGGCATGGGGAGACAGCAGAACACCGGCAAGCCCGTCGATCAGATTGAGCTTGTCTTCAAAATCCATGAGGCTGTGTTCGATCTGGACGAGTCCGGTAGTGATCAGCAGGCTTTCGGCGCCGATGGCATCCAGAAAGTCTTGTTCGGGGATATCGGTAATCCGGGCCAGCACCTGACACAGCAGGTGATCCGGCGTCTTTATACTGCGATCGGCGATGGCGCCCTTGAATTCCGAAAAAATATCCATGGCGGCGGTAAATAAAAGAAGCGCCTGATTGGCATCGGAAAGTCCCAACATTTTCGAGAGCATGTTGATGTTGTTGAACAGCGGCAACTGCTGTGGAATTTTTTTGCTCTGGAGTTCTTCCAACTGTTGATTGAGCAAATTTTTGCAGAAAGCAGACGTCGGCTTTTTTTTGAAGATGTCTTCTTCATCGTCATCCACATCGGCGAAAAAAGGCAAGCCAGTCAGTGAACAGAAA
>CAJBLH010000255.1 GCA_903953895.1 uncultured Desulfobacteraceae bacterium
AAGCAGGTAAGCATCTTTTTAGCCATGTTGCGCACCGAGTCCTCATCTTCGATCAGAAGTACCGTGCCTCCGCTTTCGATCTTTGAGGATTTTGCTGCTTTACCTGTCAGTAGCGCTTCCGGCATGGCAGGCAGGTCATGCTGGATAGGGAGTTCTTCCGTTGATACCGGGAAAAAGATACGAAAGACACTTCCCCGGCCTGGTTCGCTTTCTACTGTGACTCCACCGCCGTGTGCTTTTACAATTCCCATGACAACGGATAACCCCAATCCACGTCCGGTGAACTTGGTGGTGAAAAACGGATCAAAGAGTTTCTCGATATCTCTATCTGAAATTCCATGACCGGTATCCGATACTTCCAGGCATGCATAGGGAATACTCTGCGGCTGCCAGTCGATGGGGAAACGATTTGAGATGGGAATATCCTCATGAGAAATCGTTTTGACGATCAGGTCAATGGTTCCACGACTGTCAGAAATGGACTCCCAGGCATTGGTGACCAGGTTGGTAAGAATCTGGTGCATCTGGTTTGTGTCCGCTCGGATGACTGGACCGGAAGGGGGGAACTCGGCGTTAATGATTATTCCTCTCGGAGCTGCTGCCTGAAGCAGGGTCTGACTCTGGTTGTAGGCTTCAGACAGGTCTATGGGTTCTTGCTTGCCTGGCGTTTGCCCAAGATAGGTCAGCATCAGTCTGCTCACATCCGCTGCTTTGCGAGCTGCCTGCATGGCTGAAACCAGGTTTTCGTTCGAATTTACACCCAGAGTTTGGCCATCTAAAGCCATTTCCAGATTCCCCATCACGGCATAAAGCTGATTGTTGAAATGGTGGGCAATGGCCCCAGCCATGCGTCCCAAACTATCGGACTTCTGGAGCTGTCGGGTCTGTGCTTCGAGTTCCGCCTTTTCCATTTCAGACTGCTTGCGCTCGGAGATGTTCCTGATTGTTCCCATCAATCGAACCGATTTTCCATCAGTAGAGTGAAATAGCTCTGCCATTGCCCGTATATAAATTACTTCTCCGTCGGGGCGTATCATTCTATGTTCCAGGTCGTGACGCGCATTGTTTGCGATGGCGTCATTCAGGCTCTTCTCTACACGCTGTTTATCTTCGGGATGCAAGAGGGATATGATTTCTTCCAGCGCAAAAATGTTCTTTCCCTTCTTAAGGCCGAATATCGCCAGCGTTTCTTCCGAGAGAAGTAACTCATTTGTCGCCAAATTCCAGTCCAATGATCCAAGTTTTCCGATTCTCTGAGCATTACGTAACCTCTCCTCACTTTCCCGCAGCGATTCCTCGGCTCGTTTGCGCTCGGTGATATCTAAATGGATTGCAAGAAGAACCTTTCCGTATTTTGAATGGTAGAAAACTGAAACATTTGCATGACACCAGAAAAGCGTTCCATCTTTTCTGATATTGTAAACTTCTCCCTGCCAGACACCTCTTTCATTTAATATCTCCATGATTTCCCTGGCAGTCTCTTCGGGATTTCTCTCTATGGGAGCATTTACGATAGAAACATGCTTTCCAATCATCTCACTCTGTTCATAGCCAAACATTTTTTCAAATATTGAATTTGCATAAACAATAACACCATCTTTGATTCTAATAAGATAAACGGCTTCAGTCATATTAATCATGATTTCATATTGAAAACGTAGTTCCTCTTCAGCCTGCTTGCGCTCTGTGATGTCATGGTAATTCATTAATACGCCACGGATAAGCGGATCATTCGTAAGATTTACAGCGGTAAGTTCAATAAGCTTATAGCTGCCATCTTTGCATTTGTATCGGTATTCCACCATTGCTGCTGAATTGTCTTTATCAAGAAGCGTGGAGAATTCTTTCTGTAATCGTTCTATGTCTCCGGGATGAACCGTTTGCCATCCATCGGTGCCGACAAGGTCTTCCGGTTGCCATCCGAACCATTTCTCGATATTGGGACTTTTGTATAGTATAGTTCCATCTCCATCCATTATCGCGATAACGTCTGAAATATTGGCGATCATTCCCCTATGTATCTCTTCGCTCTCCCGCAGCGATACTTCTCGTTGCAGAATTTTACGGGTCGCTCGGCTGACCTGTCTCTTGAGCAGAATAATAAAAACCACTGCAAGAAAAAGCACTCCGACAGTAAGATATATTGCATTTATTAAAAATCGAAGAGTTCTGTTTCTGTTATTTTGTTCAATCTTCTCAGGGTCGAAAGTAATTTTATCAATATCAATCTCATTTTTTACAGCTCCAATTTTCCTCATTAATGCATTCATTTGTAGCCAGCGGTGTGGATTTACGCTGCCGATCTCCACAATCGGATATAAGGTGAGCTCTTTCACAATTTGAATCTGATATCTATTGAATCTCAGTAATTCCCCGCTTTCAAGCTTGGCCCGGCGGGGAACTTCTCTGGTAATCCGGTCAGCAATCTCCAGCGAATGCTCAAGCGCATATTGCCACCCTTTTAAAGAAGCTTGACGAAAGCGTTCAACAATTTTGGCATCCTGCTCAATCATTCGGGCATGGGTGAACAGAGTATCTCCATAAAAGTCTATCCCGTAACTGATGGGCCGCAACGTCTTAACTTTCATACCCTGCATTTCGAATTCAAAAGGAGCCGATAGTCTATATCCTGGAATGACATCGACGCTGCCGTCAACAAGAGGTTGTATGCCGGGCATATGTTTAAATGGCACAATTTTATTGGGATTAATTCCTTCGGCAAGCAACATGGACTGCAATTCAACGTCAATAAGATCGTTAACATTTCTGGCTACTTTTAAATTAAGCAAATCGGCTGGAGATTGGAGTACGGTCTCCTCCTTGGCATAAAATTCTGCCGCACTTTGTTGAAATATCGATGCCAGCAGAACCAAGGGTGTACCCTGGTCGATGCCGATCAGAATATCTGCTGCTCCGATGCCAAAATCAGCATTACCATCTGCAACTTCTTTAACAGCACCATGAATTTTTCCGTCTGGCGTAATCGCTGATCGAATATCAACATCCAAACCCGCATCAGCATAATATCCCTGCCATTTGGCAGCATAATAACCGGCAAACTGAAATTGGGAGTCCCAACGCAATTGAAGAGAAACCTTTATTAATTCCTCTGCACTTGTTGGAGAAACAATCAGAGTCATTAACAAAAACAATAAGCATCTCAACATATTCATAGGAAATTCTCCTGTTAACTAAAAAAAATCAGGTTGGACATATTTTCACGAACAATTCTGTTCGCCCTGTATTATTTTACCGACAATTCTTCTGCAACCTCATCCAGCACTTTTCTGACCATTTCGGCCAGATCACCTGTTGCAACGGGCTTCTTTAGAAACCCTTTGACACCTATAGACTTGGCTTGCTGCTCATCGTTTTCATCGCTGAAACCGGAACAAATAATGATTGGAATCCGCGGTTTGATCGAAATCAATTCCCTGGCAAGTTGTTCCCCGGTCATATTCGGCATTCCCTTGTCGCTGATTATCAGATCGTATTCTGACGGATTAGCTTTGAAAGCAGCCAAAGCATCCGGGCTGCTCGTGCAAACAGTAACCTGATAGCCCAGCTTTTCGAGCATCATCTGTTCCAATAGCACAATCGGCTCTTCATCATCGATCAGCAGAATTCTTTCATGGCCCGTTGGATACTTCCTGATCATGCCAGCAGACTTGCTTTCCCTGGTGTCTTCCAGAAGGGGTAAATACACATTGAATGTTGTTCCCTTGCCGACCTCGCTGTAAACACGAATATCCCCGCCATGTTCTTTAACGATGCCATGAACCACGGAAAGTCCCAGTCCCGTGCCTTTTCCCTGTTTTTTGGTGGTGAAGTAGGGGTCGAATATTTTATCTATCAGCGTTTTATCAATTCCGGTACCGGTGTCAGATACGGTGATGCATGCGTAGTTGCCGGCCAAAAGATCTCCAGGTATCGCATGGTAAGTCATCTCTTCTTTTTCACCAAAAGAGCTTATGACAATCTCTTTCAGTGTAATATCTATCATTCCACCGGTTTGTTCAACGGCATGAAACGCGTTGGTGATCAGGTTCATGACGATCTGATGTATCTGTGTGGGATCTGCGGAGACCATGCCGCAATCTGTGTTGATATGGCTGGTGATTTCAATATTTCTGGGTATCGTTGCCTGGGCCAGTTTCAATGCCTCTTTCAGGATCGGCTGAATCCGAACGGGCAGTTTCTGGGGGTTCCCTTGACGGCTGAAAGCCAGGATCTGTTTGACCAAATCGCTGCCCCTTTGTGCTGATTTATAAATTTGTTCAATGTTCTCAAATGCCGGGTTATCCGCTGGCATGTCATCAAGCAGCATCTCTGAAAGGCCGCTGATCGGAAACAGAATATTGTTCAGGTCATGGGCAATGCCGCCTGCAAGCGATCCAATAGACTCCATTTTCTGTGCCCGCTGGAGCTGGCCTTCAAGTTTGGCCTTTTCCTGCTCGGCCCTTTTGCGCTCAGAGATGTCGCGTATGATTCCCACTGAATGCCAGCGATCCTGAAGATGAAGAGAAGAAAGAGACAGTTCGACAGAGATTTCATGACCGTTCTTGTGGCAGGCTTTCAGTTCGAGTGTTGAGTCGATGACATTTCCTTGGCCAGTCTGCTGGAATCTGATAAAGGCTGCATTATGCGCTTCATGGTAATGTTGCGGCGCAATGAGCTGATGCAGGTTCTTGCCAATCGCTTCATCGCCGGTATAACCGAATATGCTCTCGGCGGCAGGATTCCAAAAGGAGATGCTTCCGTTTTGATCCATCATGAGGATGGCATCCTGGGTGGAGTCTGTAATGGCGCGCATCTGGGCCTCGCTCTTCCTTAACGCCTCTTCAGCCTGCTTGCGCTCGGTGATGTCCTCTCCCGAACTTAGTAAGCCGATAACAGTATACTCTGCATCTCTGAGTAATGTATTATGCCAGAAGACACACCGCAACAAACCTTTCTTGGTTTTTACCATGTTCTCGAAGTGTTTAACATTTTCGAGTTCTGCATTCATCAGTTTATTAAAAACTTCAGAAACTTCACTGACAGCGTCTTCCTGCAAACATGTCTTAAACCAGTTTTTGCCGATCAGTTCACCCGGATCATAGCCCAGCAATTTATGGCCGTTGTCGTTAAGTAGCGTTATGTTCCCTTGTCGATCTAAAGAAATGATTATCTCGGCAGACACGTTTAAATATTGCTCAGCCTTCAATTTACTTTCTTGGAGCGCAGCCTCCGCTTGCTTGCGATCTGTGATATCGCTCATGCTCCCAATAAGCGCCACTGGCTGGCCCTCCGCATCTCGCATGATGGTGAACCGATCATGAAACCAACGATGATGACCCTCTTTGTGCTTGAAACGATATTCAACTTGACATGCCGCGCCGGTGGCGCCGGACTTGGACTCGGTGATCACGGATTCGATTTCAGCCTGATCATCGGGATGTATCAAATCTATAACGGTTTTAATGGGCAAAGACTTCATCTCGTCCTGGGTATAGCCAGAAATCCGGGCGAAAACAGGGCTTAGATAATCATAGGCATTGGTTTGCAAATTGCGTTTGTAAGATGCATCCAGAGAATTCTCAAGCACCTCCAGTAAACGCGATTCA
>CAJBLH010000256.1 GCA_903953895.1 uncultured Desulfobacteraceae bacterium
ATACACGACCCATTCCTCCAAAAATTCCATGTACAACACCCCGCCGTGTTTTGGCGTGTATACCATTCAGCTCGTGATGAAATGGCTGGAAGAAACCGTCGGCGGTCTGGAAGCCATGGATGCCGTCAACCGGCAAAAAGCCGCCTGTCTTTACGAGTTGATGGACAAGAGCCGTTTTTATCAGGGAACTGCCGATCCTTCCAGCAGATCCCTGATGAATGTTACCTTCCGACTGCCTTCAGAGGACCTTGAAAAACAATTTGTTCAGGAGGCTATAGCCAATGATTTCGGTGGACTGAAGGGACACCGTTCGGTTGGCGGATGCCGGGCATCCATCTACAATGCAACAACCCTGGCGTCGGTTCAGGCGCTAGCGGATTTCATGATTGCTTTTGAAAAGAAAAACGGATAGGTTTATTTATCTACGAAAACGTAGGTAACAACAGTCAGCTATCACCAAAAGCTATAAAATAAATCCCTCTCCCTTTCGGAGAGGGCCGGGGCTTAGAGTTGTTTCTTTTTTTTGCAAACCAACCTGTTTTTTTAAACATAACGTATCATGAAAGGAGGCTTGACAATGGATCAAATTTTGAGGATCGATATGGGCGCAAAAAACGGCCCGGCTATCTGTGTTATGCCTGCTGGAGACTATGCCGGCCTTGGCGGACGCGCCATGACCTCTGCGGTTGTCTCCAAAGAAGTGCCGCCGCTGTGTCATCCCCTGGGAGAAGACAACAAGCTGGTGATCGCTCCGGGAATGTTGAGTGGTTCGGCCGCCGCCATGTCCGGACGGCTGTCTGTCGGATGCAAAAGTCCCTTGACTGGCGGGATCAAGGAAGCCAATTCCGGAGGCCAGGGTGCGCAGGTTCTGGCCAGGCTCGGCTATGCCGCCATCATTCTGGAAGGAAAACCCGCGGATGATTCCCTTTATAAAGTGTTCATCAACAAGGACGGTGTAAAAATCACTGCTGACAACAGTTTGAAAATGCTGGGTAATTATGCGCTGGTGGATAAGATAAGAGCCGAATATGGAGACAAAGTAACCTGTATTTCCATCGGCCCTGCCGGAGAAATGAAAATGGCCGCTGCCACGGTGGCGGTGACGGACATGGAGCAGCGGCCCACCCGCCATGCCGGACGGGGTGGTGTGGGTGCGGTCATGGGGTCCAAACAGGTCAAGGCCATTGTTCTGGATGATACGGGACTGGCCATGCGCAGCCCAAAAGAAGTCGAAAAATTCAAAGAGGCCAACAAGAACTTCGTTCAGGGACTGCGCAAACATCCGGTCACCGGACAAGGGCTTCCCACCTATGGCACCAATGTTCTTACCAATGTGATCAATGAAGCCGGCGGCTATCCCACACTTAATTTCAAACAAGGCCAGTTTGCCGGAGCCGCTAAAATCAGTGGCGAAGCCCAGGCCGAACTGGAAAAAGCCAGGGGCGGCAACCCCACGCACGGCTGTCACAAAGGGTGTGTCATCCGCTGCTCCGGAATTTTTTTGGACAAAGCCGGAAATTTTTTAACCAAGCAGCCGGAATATGAAACCGTGTGGGCCCATGGCGGCAATTGCGGCATCGACGATCTGGATGCCATTGCCATGATGGATCGCCTCGATGACGATTTTGGTCTGGATACCATCGAGATGGGTGTAACGATTGGCGTTGCCATGGAAGCTGGATTGGCGAAATTCGGTGATGCCGAAGCCGCCATCAATCTGATAAAAGAAGTAGGCAAAGGCTCCCATCTCGGACGTATTCTGGGAAACGGCGCCGGCCTGACCGGCAAGGTATTCGGTATCGAAAGGGTGCCGGTGGTCAAGAACCAGTCCATGCCGGCCTACGATCCCCGGGCCGTCCAGGGAATGGGGGTCACGTATGCAACCACCACCATGGGTGCGGATCATACCGCCGGCTATGCGGTTACTGCGAATATTCTGGGTGTCGGAGGAAATGTCAATGCCCTGAAACCTGAAGGTCAGATCGAACTGTCCCGAAACCTTCAAATCGCCACCGCCGCCATCGATGCCACCGGTATGTGCCTCTTCATCGCTTTTGCCATTCTCGATCAGCCGGATACCTTTCAGGCGCTGGTGGACATGATCAGCGCCTTTACCGGACAGAACCTCACCGGCGATGATGTGGTGGCTCTGGGAAAATCCATCTTGACCAACGAAAGAGATTTTAATGCCAGGGCCGGCTTCACCAGCAAGGATGACCGACTCCCGGAATATTTCAAGAAAGAAGCTTTAACGCCGCACAAAGTCATTTTCCAGGTAAAAGACGAGGAACTGGACCAGGTATTCAACTGGTAACCGTCATATCACTAACCCCCCCAACCCTCCCCCGCTGCGGGAGGGCGTTACTGTACTCCTCCCCCCAGCGGGGGGAGGTCGGG
>CAJBLH010000257.1 GCA_903953895.1 uncultured Desulfobacteraceae bacterium
AACTGCCTTCAGGAGAAAAATTCGGGTTTGTATCCAAACTGACGAATATCCAAAAAGACATCCTGAATGTTTTGGGCATCCCCGAACATTATTTCGACTACGGCTTTCTGTTTAATTCAACCTGAAGGCAACCTGACAATTGACAGAAGTTGGCAATCTGTCCCAGATTGCCGCAAAAAATAATTTTCAAAATTCAAAGAGCGAAATCCAAGTTATAAACGGTATATTAGTAAATTTCAACTCCCTTACATCATGCTGTTTTTCTTCATGTAAAAGATACCCGCAATCCCGAATCCCAGGGCAAGAATAATCATTCCCCATTCAGAGACTGTAGGTACGCTTACTGCTAGAGGTGTTGGTGTTGGTGTTGGTGTTGGTGTTGGTGTTGGTGTTGGTGTTGGTGTTGGTGTTGGTGTTGGTGTTGGTGTTGGTGTTGGTGTTGGTGTTGGTGTTGGTGTTGGTGTTGGTGTCGCCTGAACAGTTACGGCCGCCGATGCTGTCACTGAACCGCCGGCATTGGTAGCCGTCAAAGTATAGGTTGTGGTAGCCGCGGGGCTTACTGAACTGGAACCAGTCGTGGCACTTACAACACCAACCCCATTGTCAATGGATGCTGATGTGGCACCGGTGATCGTCCAGCTTAATGTCGATGAACCACCAGGCTGAATGCTGGCGGGATTAGCGCTGAAGTTGATGATGACCGGCGGCGGTGTCACAGCAACAAGATTAATTTGAGAAGTAGCACCTGAAGCCCCGACAGTAAGCTGCGCATTTACAGGAGAAGTTACAGACAATTCAGTACCATTGAGATATACATGGATTACTGCCGTATCGCCTGGATTGGCTCCCCCGGGCTGATCTGCGTTAGCTATCGGAATGTCAATAATGTACCAGTTTGCACCGTTCAGGCCATCGATGTCTTGTGCAACAGGGGTGTAATCCGTTCCATTCGATTTTGTTACTTTTAATGTCAGACCAGTGGCTGTCGCCTGTGTAATAACAACGCTATCAATGGTTACCGTACCACCTATTCTGAATGGTTGGAGTATCGCTGCGTTAACCGGAGCAACAAACGATGGCATCAACACAACACCTGCTATAAGAACAATAAATATAAAACTCCTTCTAAAATTTTTTGCACTGATCATACTTTGCTCTCCTCTCTCAAAAAAACTCAACGATTTAAATTAACCCAAGTTTCGCTCATTTTTTATAACATTTTGATATTTAAGACATAAAATCGATGATAAATTTCATATTTTAAATGAATCTTACTTTTTTATGCTATATATTCAGCATATTATAAAAAATGAGCGAAACATGGGAATTAACAGCTAAAATCTTTATAATCACAACACAAACAGCAACAGCCCAAGTGCCGACAGGCACATATTCCCATCGTGCAGATGAGCTGTGTGGAGGTAGAGCGAGGACGCGAGCAGAAATGTTATTCTGATCCTGTCACACTCGGAATGTAGGGATTTCCGGCAATGGCCGCCTTTGGTCCTGGAAGATTGACCGGCCCTGCTTGCGTATGAGGTAGATAAATTGCTTAACCCTATTTTTAATCGATTTGTCAAAGACAGTCCAATATCTGTAATGTTCCGTTGTTGATTCCTAGGCTGGAGCTTTAAAAACCAGCAGGTCAGAATACTCAATCGAATTAAAAATAAAACCATCCCTTCCGATTTTTATCTGAATCGCTTAAACGGCTTCTAAGTAACAAATTATATTTTCAATAATTTGTTACCGTTAGGTTTGGGCTCAGCCGCGGCTGAGTGGGACGCTAACGACCAATTATTTATCTGGGGTATCTACTTGATTCAACCAAATAACGTTCAACTATCTGATAACTTATGATATATTATGATTTTTGTTTGATCTTTGAATCTGCATCAATACCCTTTAGTTCCAACAAGTTAGTTCGATATAGGTTGAGTCAAGTAGATACCCCAGTTATTTTATATACATCTTGATATATGAATCGTGAATTTGAATGCAACTCAGAATTAGATGAAGGAAATGCCGTTGATGTAGATAGGATAAAGGCAGAGACGATCAATAAGACAAAATACTGGCAGTACGTGTCACTCCGGTGCATTCAGAATCCTTTATAATTTTTTTTTCTGCCTACCATATATATTTACGTTCCGCAAGATAATAATACAAGGCGTAGAGTCAAAATATGGCCTGCGACGACAGATAAGGCATCTCTGTTTCCATCAGTTTTGTTTTAACGGTGCCTGATTTCCTTCACTTGGACATTGTCCCGTTTCCATATCCAGCCCAGTTTCGGACGTGCGGATCTCCGGCATCCAGCTCTCGGACAAGATGTCATGTTTTCGCCCGTGGAAGGCTATGGGTTCTGCTTGGCAAATTAATCAGCCACGACTGCTCCAGTTGCATCCGACCGGAGCGAAAGTTGCCGGGCGGGGTTTGCACCCGCTGGAAAACAGCGACTTGGCACGGCGCACAATACCACAATGTTATTGGCTTCCATACCATCGTGGTCGAGCCTTGCTACTCCTTCCACCATATATTTTTTCCGTTTCCATCTCCCGCAATATCATTCCTGCCATCGTGGTTAATGCCAAAAATAAGCCCATAAGTATTGTGGGAACTACCCAGAATATTTGACAAAGGCTATCCATTATACCTTAGCTTATGGGGGTATGGGGGGTATGCCCCCTTCCCATCTCCGTATCGTCCATAGCATTAATCGTTTTAACAATCCAATAAAGTCAAATCCAGGATAACCGTCCCGTCATCGGGATAGAATATCCATTCATCAACCGAGGGCGGTCTGTCATTTTCTGGCAGGTCGCCCTCTTTGCGTTTAAGGAGGTTCATTTATGAAACAGACATCAATTCTCAGCGCCATCCCCACTTGTCAGCAGGAACTTTTCAGCACTCAGTCAAACGTATCCGCCAGCAAATTTATCTCAATTTATCGTGTTTGTTTGGTCAAGGACGCAACCGTTTTCTTTGGGAAAGCCTTCGTCAATAACTCCCATCAGGCACACGCCGTAATTCAGAACCTAATTTTGACCCGTGGGCAGCCGGACAGGGAACAG
>CAJBLH010000258.1 GCA_903953895.1 uncultured Desulfobacteraceae bacterium
GAAAGACGGATTACCCTGAACGCTGCCTGTGTTGATGCAATCGATAATCTTCTAGGATCCCAAGCACTCGAAGATGACGATCCATTGTTCAAATCCAGGAAGGGAGATCAGCTCTGCGTTCAATCGGTTCACAGGCTGGTTAAATCCTGGTGCAACCAGATAAATTTGAAAGGAAATTATGGATCACACAGTCTCCGGAAAACCTGGGGGTATCATCAACGGGTCACTTTTGGTGCGGATCTGGCAACGCTTATGACCTGTTTCAATCATAGTACCCAACGGCAGACACTGGGGTATCTGTGTGTTCAGCCAGATGAGATCAAGGGGATTTACCAGAATGAGATTTGATAAGAGGCTTCCCCAGATGCGCCAGGACAGACGATCACAGGCTGTTGCTTAGACAGTATGGGTGAAAATCGTTATCTGAGAAATAGTGATCATTCAACCAGAGATGCCATCTTATTTACCCAATATGGCAATTAAAAAAGGCAAGCAGGAACGATGAATGTCCCGAATCTTGCCTTTTTCATAATATCACCATTAGCCCTTCCACTTACTGCTGCCACTCCAATTTCATAAAATTAACGAGCCATCAGTAGGCAGATCAGAGATTAAATTCTAACAGTCGCCAGGCCCGTTGCCCGTGCCATCGCCGGGTCCATTACCACCATTGCCAGTGCCGTCACCTGGGCCATTTCCACTGCCATTCCCATTTCTCGAAATCAACAAGCCGTCAGTAGGCAGGTCAGAGATTACATTCAAACAGTCGCCAGGTCCGTAGCCTGTGCCATCGTCGGGTCCAATGCCAGTACCAGTGCCGTCACCTGGGCCATTTCCATTGCCAAAAATTGTTGTATCTTTTCCCAGAAAGCTACCTGCCGCGATCGATGAATCTGCCGTCATAAACACTGCAAACCCTACTACCAAACATACTGCCACCATCACATTAATCTTTTTCATGTTGTAAAATCCTTTCTAATAATAAACATCAATTAATCAAACAATATCAAACGATAGTCAGCACACTTTTGTAATGGTAACGTTTGCTGAGATAAAAGGTTACACGATATTTTATCCCTACTGCACCATTTATAAATAACTTTCTAATATAATGAGTGATACTTTTTAAAGGCTGACTTTGTTTTATAAAAATTATAGGGATAAGGTTTCCACCTACAGTATCTTTGATCTTGATGGCTGGATAGTTATCGAATAGAAACTGAAACATTATTCATGTGTAGGCTCTGGGAGAAAATAAGATGCGGTATCACAATAAGGTTATGGTATCATATCGAACATGCCATATATTCTGATACATGACCTGCATTTCCGTCGGATAGATACATGAAAACCATATCAAACCTGTTTGGAGAATTTGTAAAACTGGCAGGAAAAACCAAGCTGCCGGATAATCCAATAGTTGCCGGAGCATGGATTTCTGGAAACACCAAATATGATCTCGATGCAATACCAATTGTTGCAAATCTCGCTACTGGATTTGTATTATGGTGGAGAGCTACAAAAAGAAGTATTTGGCGGTTGAATCCAAAAACAGCAGATAAACTTCGAACCGTCAATCTGGGATTTATCCCGGAAGACCCACCGGAATCCTGGACTGGTCAGACAATGGTTATCGAGGCTGTCAATGGTACACTTTTCAGAGATGTATTCAGCATGATGGCATATAAGGTTATGGCAAACGCCGGACATGAGAGATATTTTCTCTGCATGTTGACCATAGATGGAAATGCTTCCGTTTCATCCATCCGAGCTGATGCATTGAAAATCGATACCGGTAAAATGCTGGATATGGGTTACATGAGAATTGCCGCTGATTTCTCAGGAGATAGCCGGGAAGAATATCTTGAACGAAGCCTTGATGGGATTAAATTTCTTTTTGCGACAAGTTATTACGCTCTTGAAGAAAGACGAGTAGAGATTAAGGATAGGGGAGGCCCGATACAAAGAAATCAGAGAGGCAAACCCATTAAGAAGAACGGGAAAGTTCTGTTTCAGTGGCAGTACCTGGATATGGATATCAGACCAGCACCTTCACCACATTATGAAACCGGCAGACCAATTGATAAGGAGAATCTGTTGCTGGAGCCGGTTATTGTTTCTCCTTATATCCGGATGATGAAGGGAAAGGCCATCATTGTAGATGCACATCATTCACATAGATGGAAACGGGATGGGGAAGTGGCGGCAAAGATAAGACTTTGAAAATATCCGTTTCGAACTATAGGATATAAAGGAAGACCGCATTGAAAAATGGTAAAAATTATCCGGCAGATTGGAAGGATAAGGAAATCAAAGGCGAGCTAAAGACCCTTTCTGATCGTATTAACAAATACAAGGCAGGGGAACCGGACTATCCAACAGAAAATCTCATCCATGACACATTTAAATATAATTTGGGCCATACTGAGCTTCAAAACAGAAAAGCCAACAGGATATCTTTTGTGGTTGCTCTCATAGCAATAGTGACATTCGCTGTTGCAACGGAAACAGCTTGGCTTGGCTATGTGATATACAAAACTGGAGAGAATGCTGAAAAAACACAAAAAGCCAATGTTGATATCCTGATGTTAATCGAAAAAAGAATTGAAGATATAACCGGAGTTATAACCGATATCAGGGGTTCACTTTTAGAAGACGATACCGACCCCGATACAATGAATCCGGAACAGACGAGCCCTTACTTGAAGGAAACTTGATATTAACCTTTACTGGCTATCATTTCGACTTTGTTTTAGTTATATGTTCGATCTCTTCTCCCGAAAGAAATTTAAAGGCAATTTTGCAGTCCTTGATTAAAGGATTATCAGTTGTTCATGCTGAGAAGGGAGATTTTTGACCAGACATAAGCGGATTATATTGAACTATTGCATCAGCCGTCTTAATAAATTCTCCTTCCTTTGAATAAAAACTACCTACAACTGATATATTTTTCATTTTATTTTCCGTAATATTTTTTACCTCGCCACGTACAAAAATATATCCATGCTCTCTATCACATCTCCAGGATTGGATTTCTAGTTCAGGAATCTTTTCCCAGCTATGCTTCGGCGTCGGTTTTTTTAATAACTCATCCAGCTTTTTTTGACTATCAGATGCTGAACTTTCTGATGAAGAGGATAAATTCTTTTCAGAACTAACGGAAGTGGAATTTTTATTAATTAATAAAAATGAGCTCGTTATTAGAATAACGAAAATAAAAAGAAAAATTTTTCCGTATGGAGATGATAAAATCTTTTTGCCACAATTAGGGCAAACTATTGAATCATCAAAAATTATGGTTTCACAGTTCTTACATTTCTTCACAGCCACAGAATCTATCACCCCAAATCAAAAATGGTTAGAGGTTTTTTGCTTGTTCTGAAAAAACCAATTGGTTAGTTCATCTCTCATTTCCAAACCGCCAGCCTATTCATGTTTATTACCGTTCTGAATATCGAATCCTTGAGTTAGTAAATTTTTTAATGACAAGAATAGGTTTTCCGGAAACTTTCCCCAAACGAACCAATCCCATTTTTCACATTTATCTGGTTCTTTAACCCGGAGGTCACCGCCATTGTATTCAGCAACGACAAATAAAGTAACGTAGTGTTTCTTCTCTTCTTTAAATATATCGTTTGTGAAAGTTGCATAGCAAATATTTTTGACTGAAATTCCTGTCTCTTCAAATACTTCACGGGTGGCGCATTCTTCTATCGATTCATTCATTTCCAAATGACCACCGGGAAAAGCCCATGATCC
>CAJBLH010000259.1 GCA_903953895.1 uncultured Desulfobacteraceae bacterium
AAGAGAAAGATTTCTCTTCGATGATATTTTTCTCCATACGACACCCTTTTGTGAAATGTTGAATTTTGAATGTTAAATTTTGAATTAAGGAATAAAAACCATTTTTATATAATGACAGCGCGTAGCGCTACATCAATTCAAAATTCAACATTCAAAATTCAACATTTCTTTCTCACCCTTCCGGATTTCATCCAGTATCCGGGGCAATTCCTCCGCCAGATACAAGGGAAGCGACAGCAGCCGGTATGTCACCGGGACGTTGCCGTCCGCCGCTTTTACGGAATGGGTGATTTCCTGCATGCCCGGCGGATTAAGATCGAACCGCACGCACAGCCCCGCATTTTTGTTCAACACAAACTGCTGGAGAGATTTGAGTGCTCCGCTTTTACCGGCCTTGACCTCGATGGGAATGACCTGATTGCCGCTGGCGGTTACAAAATCAACTTCCGCATTCGCGGATTTGACCTCCCGCAGCCAGTACACAAGCTGCGGCGGTTCCAGAGGATTGAATAAATGCAGGCCCACAAACTGTTCCGCCAGTTTGCCTTCATTGACAAGGGCCTGACCATCCAGCCGCTGCAGGGCGATCCAGTCCAGACCGGTAAGCCAGGCGACCATGCCCACGTCCATGAACAGCAACTTATAGACATTCTCGTGGATATCCGCCATGAGCGGCACCCCGGAACAATTGCTGTGAAATACCTGATGACAGACCCGGGCCTTGACCAGCAGGTCGATGACAGAGCGTACTTCCCGGGATTTCTCCTCTTTGGAGATATTGCTGTATTTCACTTTCTGCCCGATGATCCGGGGAATCTGCCGGAACACGGCTTGCATCAGGGCCAGGTCTTTCTGTTTGGCGTATTTGGAAAAATCATCCTGATAGGTCTGTGAAATGGACCGATGGACGGCCGTAACTTCGGGAAGTGCATTTTCCGCCACAAAAGCGTTCACGGCTTCGGGCATCCCGCCCACAAACAGGTATTCCCGCTGGCGCTTGACGAGTTTCAGATGGGCCGCCTGGGGGATGGTCTGGCCTGCATGAAACCCGGAAAGATAAGGGAATAATTCCGGTTCCTTCGCGGTCAGGAATTCATTGAACGTCATGGGCCCCAGATGATAGTAATCGATGCGGCCCACAGGCATGGAAAAATGAAGGTCTGCCAGAGCGAATTCCAGCAGGGAGCCGGCGGCGATGACCGGAAGGTCGGGGATGGTTTCATAAAAATACCGAAGTGCTGCAATGGCATGGGGCGTGGCCTGAATTTCATCCAGGAACAACACCGTGTCCGGGGCATGGATGCGCCTGCCCGCCACTGCGTCCAGTTCCCGCAGAATGACATCCATATCAAGCGACTTGAAAGCCGTGTCCAGATACAGGTGCCGCTCCAGGTTGATTTCATTTAAAATCAGCCCGTTGTTCTGGGTAAACCGGCGCACCAGGGTGGATTTTCCCACCTGCCGGGCGCCCCGGATTACCAGCGGCTTTCGGTGGCTTTTCCGGTGCCAGGCAGACAAATAATTTTCAGCAGTTCGAGTGAGCATGGCTGAAACATACCATTATTTTGACCAATAATTAAACAAAAAAGAGGTCTGTTTTGATCTTTACGAAATTTTAACCCGGTAGTTCTCGTTGATGGCATCCACAATGGCTTTTCGGATCTTATCGACATAATCCGCTGCATCGGTTTCAGACTCAAGATAACCTTTCTGAACAAGCGATGCCGCCTTGATGATTTTAGTCGGTTTCACGGCATCCTTTTCAGGTGGTAAAAATGTATCTTCAATTTTTCCGATGGCTTCTTCATATGCCTCCAAAGATTCGGAGGTCTTGTAGGAAATCTCCGGGATGCTGGATTCCGTCTCAATCTTCTTTTTAATCTGCTGGATCGGAGAAAGGATGCTGTTTTGGAAATTCGCGTCGGCATGGTGATCGTCGAGTCGGGCCTTAAGTTGGCTGATTTTTATTTCCAGTTCATTTTCGGCTTCTTCCCGGCTTTTCTTCAGCAGCTCGGTGTTGATGCTTTCCACCACAGATATCAAACCGTCCACTTCTTTAAGCATACCATAGGGGTTGGGTGCTTGAATGATTTCGATCATCCGTTTCAAAGCGCGTTCGGCATCCCGATGCTTGTTCAAGGCGGATTTGTTGGGCATGACGGTTTTCATGGAGGCCCTGAGCTTATCCCAGGTGCTGCGCTGATGGGCATAAAAATCATTTAAAGTATGAAGATCATCCGCCGCATCCTTCAGATCATCTTTTTTAGCGATAAAGGCTTTGATGATTTCAAACACTCCATGAATTCTGATGATATCTGCGGTGATATCCAGACAAGAATCGATTTCTTTCTTGCCGGGATAATTGCCGGTGTCTGCCAGGGGTTTATATTTCTCAAGGGTTTGAACCCATGTGGACAATCCTTCGAGGATAAACTGGCTGAGTTTGTCCTGACTGTCCGGAGGGATGGAACCAAACAGCTCTTTGGCAAGGGCTTTTGCGTTATCCAGCGCATTCTTATCAATCAGGGGAGTCTCGATGATTTTGACGGTTTTCCATTGGTGGGTTTTGGTAAGAGGCGAAAAGGCTTCTTTGGGTTTGACCTTTGCCCCATCCACCACCAGACTGATGGTTCCGGCCATGAAGATTTTTGCAATCAGGATCACTACCTGAAACTCGCCCCAGCCATAGGGCCGTTTCGAAAATTGCCGCACAACTTCCTCCAATATCACCGGATGGTTGATGGCGGTTTTCATTTTAATATAGACCATCACTTCCTTGATATCCGCCGGTTCTTTCTCTTTGAGCGCCAGAGACAGTTGATGTTGGGCCACATCATCGGACTGGAGGATCTGTTTGATTTCACTGATGGGATCGCTTGAAACCGATGTCAGGTAATTAAACTTGCTGAATATGTTTTTTACCAGATAATCAAGCCCGTCTGTGATGGCTTTTGGGGTGGTCGAACCCTGAATGTCAACGCGTGTGCCCAGGGCATGGAATTGCGCTTTTGACAAAAGATCATCCGCCATGGCGATAAGTCTGGTTTTGCGCTCCCGGTTTTCATCTGCTTTGGCGCTGAGGATTTGTTTTAAATTAGCAGAGGCGGATGCATTGCTTTTTTCCTGAATGTATTTGTTGACCTGAAGGTATAGCCGAAGTTCTGAAGTCAGGATTGGATCATCATCGATTTTAACGATCAGATTTCCAGTCTGGTTGATGCTGTATTGATTGCATTTTGCGGGGGTAAATAAATTGTATTCATCATGAAGCGGGCTGATGATTTCAATGCCCAATTCATCCTGCAATTCCTTGCCCATGAATCTGCCGTCGCAGATCCGGTTGAACGCATAATCCCGATTATAATCCGTATATCGGTGTTTGGTCTTACCTTTTAAAATATCTTCGAAAATGATGTCGCTCAACAGTTCGGTTTCCACAGAACCTGAAATTTCAACATTTTTAATCTCCCTGGAGACTTCCCGTTCTTCGTTGGTTAAGAAAAAATACAGGTCGCCGCTTCGGTTGATCAGGGTTTCTTTTTCAAGTCGCTGCAATGTGTTTTCGATCTTTCGTTTGAGGCTGATCCGGTCGGCATCCACTTCATCAATACAAAGGGTGACCAGGTTCTCCACGTTGGGCTTGATGATATCCACATACCGGATAAGAAAAAGCGCCTGAAGAATTTGGATGTCAAAAGGGATTTCAAGGCCGTCATTGTCTTTTGCCTGTTCAATGCTGCGTTTGACCGATGTGTCTAAAAAGCTTTCGATGCAGGGATAAAATTCATACAAAGGAACCAGCACACCAATCTCTTTGTTCATGATGTTGCAGGCTGCGGATTGAAACGCATCCAGCATGGAGCGTTCCCCACGGCTCAAATGGAGGCCGGTGGCGCCGGCTTTCCGGATGGACTCAAATATCTTCTGAACCAGTTGAAAATGAAAGGGGGCAAACGGATAATTATTTGTAAAATCATCCACATATCCGAAGTTTTTCAGGGTGCTGCTGTCATAAGTAAAACTGAGCTGATTTTTGAGGATGTCGCCTTTTGCGCCAAACAGATTGGCAAGCTGGGGCTTGGCGGCATTATCTTTTTCAAGCAGCCGCACCTGAATCACTTCGTCCGTGTTGGCGCTGGAAAGGGAAAGGCGGGTGTTGAAACGCCCTTGAATCTTTGAAAAATCCTGGGCTTTGGAGGCTTTCATGTCTCCGAGGATTGTGTCAATGTCTTCCTGGGAAGTGACAATCACCCACGCCCGGCCTTCGCACAAGCGGCCCAAATCTTCCACAAGGGTTTGAAGGTTAAGCATCAGGTGGGTATCGCCTCCGATAAACTGGCCGATTTCATCCACAAAAAAAATGATTTTGTGGTTTTGGGACTTTGTATCCAGATACGACTTGACCCGGCTGGCGAAATTTTCAACAGATACGATCAGATGTTTTTCAGAATTTTCAAAATGCTCCCTTGCCACTTCTTTACTTTTATCCAGGACGATGGATAATGCCTCGACGATTTCATCCTGAAGCAGGCTGTAGGCATCCCGTTCATTTTCCCATTCTGATCCATAAATTTGCGCAAACTGGTTCTTGAACGCCGCGTATTTGCCTTTTTTATCCAGGTAGCGTTCCAGTTCTGCAACATGCAGGGACTGACTGCAATAGCCAAGGCTTTCGTTAAAGACACGCCAAAACACGGACAGGAGGGAGGCCCTGCCGTCACTGGCATCGGCCCGGCTATCGATATTAAAAAGAATAACATCCGCATCCCTGTCTTGGCCGACCGCCCGCCGGAGATCCGCAAACAGCATGGCGTCTTTTATTTTGTCTTTAAAAAAATCGATGGCATTTTTGCGGGTTCCGGAAACCGCATCATGGGCCTCCCGGTTCCCCAAAAGATAGGACAAAATTTTAATGAAGTGGGATTTACCAGACCCGAAAAAGCCGGACACCCATACCCCCATGCGGCTGGTGATGGTCGGATCTTTGGAATTATCGATTGCGGAAAGATAGGCGGATAAAAATTTTCTGAAATGCTGATCCAGTTCACGGGTGATCACATATTCGTCAAGTTCCTGCCAGATGACGGATTCATTAAGCTGATCTGCTTTGACCACGCCGTTGATGGGGCGGGAAATGTCCTTATTAAAGATATCTTTGATCTGCATGAAGGTGATCCTCTAAAAAAAGTAATCTACCAGGATTCATTAAAAGGTATTCACATGGATATACAGGATGGACAGGATAATAAAAAAGGCAGAATGGAAATCTTTATCATGTATATCCTGTTCATCCATGTGAATTTTTCATATCTCGATCTGGGTGATTATTTCATGTGAGTTATCTAACCGCTCAAAATATCGTGATGTTGAAATTATGTCGCCAATTGAAATGCCCGATAATAATTGGCCTCTTTAAGTTTTCCAAATAGTCTGAGCCCCTGGCCGGTATAAATCCCAGGATAAAACATAACCAGAGGGGTATTTTCCATGAGCGAATGAAGATTGTTTAACAGATTATGGCTCCGTAGCAAAGGGTATGCGCTGCCAACACCCGATACCAGGATAATGTCGTGATTTTGAGGATCTGCTGCTTCCATAAACGCTTTTGAAATGTTTTTAGGGTCTAACGGCCCTTTGATTAAAGAGCCGAGTAATTTCTGATCACCCTCTTTTTTTTGTATCGCTATGGAGCGATCCAGCAGTTTTCGGGACTTTAAATACGCGAGGATAAGTTCAAACAAATTGATATGTTTGAATTTTAAGTCGGGTTTCTTTTTGGGGAGCTGGCGAATTATGAACTGAATGTGTTCTCTTACTTCCATTTCATGTTCGGGCGGGTAATCAAAGACATAAAATCCGATTTCATTGCCAAGCCCTTTATTCTGCAGTAGCGCATCGGATGTTAACCGGTCAATAATTTTATCCAGCCGGCGTTTCAAGTCATCCATGAATTATCCTTAAATTTTTTAATGGGTTACTTCCATGCAATGCAATATACGATGCTCCGAGTTTTCAAGAAGATATCGCCGTATTTCCGGAATTACCGATACGGGCAATAAGTTGAGATTTTTCGTGTTATCAATATACTTCGATTCGGCAAAGATTCTGAAAATGACTTGCCTGAGTTTCGCTAGCGTTGACGCTGTCCATTGCTCTATACCTGGATCAACCTGGACACAAGTATTAATAAAATCTTTCCAGTTTTTATCATCCAGTTTTTTGATAAAAGTCCGCCAGTGCTGCCGAATAACCATATCCATGAAATCGCCGAGCAGGGGACTGTGTTTGATGGCGGCTGCCAGAAGCGCTTGAACCGTTTCATCAGAGGAGCCCCGCACGATGATATCCCATAATTCGGGTTTCATCAGCGACAAACGATTTTTGATGAGTCTGGCCTGTCGTTTGGCCGTCGCCGGGGACCTTTTCTGTAAGATATTGTCAATGACAATGGCCTGATGCCAGGCATCCGGATTGGCATTGTCGAGCAGGAGGCGGGCAATCTGTCTGCTCTCCATTGTAAGAAGAGACCCGGCAACGATTTCACCGTTGTATTTCGGGATAAGTGATTTTTGCATTATTGTTGAAGGTGGCATTTCAGCAAGCGCGGTTTTTTATCCGCTGAATATTAAGGTTGGACAAAGATATCTTTTTCAAAAAAGGATGCAAACTTAGGCATTGATCATCGTTTCGGCCATATATAATAACTCAATTCCCCCCTTGAGGGGGGTAGGGGGGTGTCCAAGCCAATCGTTTATCGATCAGTCTAACACTTTGTTCGAATTTGCATAGACCGGGATCACGCAACGCGGGGTGTCCAAGCCAATCGTTTATCGATCAGTCTAACACCCCCCTCCGCCCCCCTCAAGGGGGGAATCATGATGTGGCCGAAACGATGATCAAGGCCCAAACTTATCAGTTATTTCTTGGATTAATAAGACAAGTTTTTCAAGGTATCCAACAAGATAAGGAGTTTCAATTTTATATTCTTCACCGGTGGTATCAGTAATGATTTGATGCAATATGTCGGTTGATGTATTGGCCACCAGCAAATCGAAATGACCGTTCCGGATGTCTGGGAATGCTTCGTGTGGGTTGGATGCCAGGTACTGTTCGTTGTCTCGATGGGCGATGATATGGCTCTGGTAGGTCAGTTTGCTGTTTTCAAAGTCTGAGGTATAAAGACACAGAAACTGAGTTTCGCTGATCTGCTGGGCGTAACTGAAAAGCTGGTCGCCATTCTGCAGCGTTTAGTTCCAGGCCTTTTTGAACTCAATCCCCGCTGTTTTGCATTCGATGATAAGCAGCGGTTTGCCAAAGTTGTCCTTGACCAGAATATCGGCACGGCCGCCGCTGGCCCCGTGACCCAGTTTCCACCTGGGTTCCAGCTCGATATGTTCGGGTTTATATCCCTTTTCAAGCAAACGGTGAACACACTCAAAGACAACAAAGTTTTCATTTGCTGAGAAATTGCTGGTCTGACCCCCGTTGACATTCATGCCGTCGGATTCTGGATAGTGGATGGTCTGCTTTGAGATATCCACGGTCAGTAACGTAGTGCCGATGGTTTTGCTGAAAACGGATTTATTCTTGGTAAATCCGATCGATGCAAGCAGTGGTACAAAATTGTCCTGATTGATCATGGTATGCTTCAATTCTTCTTGCTTTTTTATGGTTATCGTTCACACGCCCAATCCACAATTCCCTCTCCCTTGATCCCGAATACGGCGCCGATCAGAACCACAGGCTGCTTCCGGTTTTGATATTGCTCGGGATATCCCCTTTCGTGAATCTGGGCCAGCGCCGCCTGGGCGGTTCCCCCCATCTTGAATTCGAAGATAAAAATCTCCTTGTCTATTTCGACGACCGCATCGATCCGGCCCTTGTTGGTTCGCACTTCGACACCGATCTGCAAGCCGATCAACCGGAATATCAGGTAAAAAATGGTCTGGTAATACCGCTCTGCCTTGATCTGAATGTCATAAGGGATGCCAGCAAAAAATGTCTGAAGCACCACAAAAAACCGATTCATATCGCACGCCCGAAGCGCCATATGCAGCTCCCATAGATATCCGCCGCTCTGGTCGGTATCCACCGAACTGAAAGCGTCCAGAAGATACCGCATGAATGCGTTCTTTACCTCGAAATTGGGATAGGACAGGCGGAACATCCGGGATTCTGAGTGATATCCCTTAATGGTCAGATATCCTGTTTGAACCAACAGGGCAACCGGCCTTAAATTGCCGATCTCGTAGCTGCTGAAAGCCAGTTCATCCACCTGCATATCATCCATATCCTGAATGTTGTAATTCCGGGATTTCAGCAGCGTGATCAGAAATGTCGGGGAGCCGGTTTCAAACCAGTAGTTGCGGAATTCCTGCATATCCAGGAGCATCAACAGCGAAAACGGGTTGTAAATCGGAACGCAGGCCGAGGAAAAGCAAAAGCCGTTGTACCAATAACGGATTTTTTCGATCAAATCCGGAAC
>CAJBLH010000260.1 GCA_903953895.1 uncultured Desulfobacteraceae bacterium
ATATCACGGATCATCTCAGACCTATCTATCTCATCGAATCCCTGCTCTACCATCATGATGCCACTTTCCGTATCCTGCCATATCCTTCGCATTTCTGTGTCGCTCATTTGGCTCAGAAACTGCTCCGTATGACTTTCCACTTCTCTCAGTAGAATATCATTACAACCAAAGCCATCAATTTTTATTGAGCTTTCAACCAGTTCGTCCCACAGGGTTCTCCGATTTTCCCTTAGATGTTCTCTGATTGCGTTCGCTACTGCATGCTGAATGTCAAACAATGAATTCATGATTTATGTGCATAACTGATATAAAAATTCAGATTATCATCCTTATATTCTTATAATAAAAGGTAATGCCGTCAATACTGGTTTAGTTTTCATCATGAAGCGTGACAGGACTTTCAAAAGTTCTTGTGCCACAACGGGAGACACAAAGTTTGGGCTCGTACACACGGAAACCAGATCGGGTTTTGGCCATTTTGCGGGAAGGTGAGGTCCATGAGTGAACCTGCGACGAAACAAATTCCACGTTTCATCTTCCAACCACATAGCTGGGGAGTCGATAGGATATTGCACCAGCCAGTGTACCCGGCACTGAGGCCAGATGCGCATCGCATGAAACATAAAATTGGCAATGCTGGTTTGTGGCCGTTGGTCCATCATGTCGTGGTGTTCGTCAACATGAAGAATGTGCGTTGGGAAGATGTCGTGTGTCCGCAATTTCGCCCTCCATCTCGCGAAAGCATGATTGTGACGCTCCAAGACCATAGACACAGGACGATCAGCCCAGTTCATCAGAAGCTCAAGGCTCACACCTGGCTCGGGCAATTGATTGAAATAGTCGAGATCAATATCAAGGATGGAGTACACCCAGGTATATCTCCTGGTGAAAATAAGTTGTACTGATTCGCATAACCACATTATCGGTTATGCAACAGCCTGAGTTGTTTGCTCCGAAATCAGATACAGAAATTATGCGATTCGTAACTGCGCAACTGATGCAAAGGCATCCCCGCCGCTTATGTCTGGAACGATACTCAGCTCCAGCAATTTCACTCCGACGAGATCGACTGTGTAATCTTCAAACTCGCTTATCGTTCCAGGCGGACTGAAGTTGTATTGCTGACGAACAATCTCACGATAAGATATTACTGGGTCCGGCGACCAGCACAATACGAACTCCTGATTACGAGCCTGTTGATCTTCGTGAAACTGTAATTGAATACGTTTGATCGCCTGAAACTCGTCAAACAGAATATGAATTGTCTGTTTCCCAGGTTGCGATGCCCGCCAACCTTGTCCGAAGCCAGGTACCAGCGCCGCCTCTATTGGGTGTACCTCATCTTCAGATGTGACTTCGACTTGCGCCAATCGTTGTAAGTCAAGCCAGCTTTCATCGACGGGTGAAGCATCTTGATTCAGTTGATTGATTATCCGCTTTCGCATTGGTTTTCCTTCTGTATCTTCATATCTCATAACCTGAGCAGTCAGACAATAAATTGATTTGTTTATTTAAGATTCGAAGATCAGGAGTTCTGTTGGGGAGACATTTTGCTCGCCATCAGCGCATCCGATTCCACTACTTTTCTTTCATCGCGGTCATGAGAAAGACAGAATACGGCATTTCAGCACCTTTACTGTTTTTTTTCAGGATTGTGTGGGCGGTGCTTACCTGTACGGAAAAGAAACCGAGTTTCCTGATATCTCCGGCAAGTTTTTCTCTATTGAAACCACGGTGCATAACTCCTTCGGGGTTGTCTTGATGGAAGGAGCCATCTTCTTCATCAAGATCAGCTATGGCAAGAATTCCGCCAGGCTTCAAGCATTGAAAGAATTTTAACAGAATCACGTCTATATCTGACAGATGATGGAGAGTCATAGCTGAGAAAATTAGGTCAAAGTCCTGATCACAATCATCGTGATGCAGATCAAGGAGACAAGGAAAAACATTCTTGATCCCCATCTCGACAATCTTGGCTTTAATAATTTCCAGCATACCGGACGAAGAATCAGCAGCAACAAGGGAAGCCAAACGATTAGCCAGATTCAATCCTACAAGTCCGGTGCCACAACCGTATTCCATTGCTCGCATTCCAACATGCAGTGGAAGAAGGGCAAGGTGGGCGGAAATTGCATTTGCCAGTTCAAGTCGCCGTTTATCTTTATCCCAATCAGTAGCAACAGTGTCAAATCGATTTTCAACCATATGATTAATAATGTCCTTTCTGGAGAAGCAATATGAATTAACTCGCTGAAGAAAAAGGAGTTTATGATATTTGTTGGGAAGTAAACCTTTGGAGATAGCATAAAGTGTATGTGTTTACTTTTCTGAACATAATAATATCATATATTGGATTATAAATCAGAAAGTTAGATAAATCGACAAAAATCCGGTTCAAGGTTTTGAACTTTTACATTCATTTACACTGCTCTTAGGCAACAAAACTGATATGAGAATCTGTTATACCCGCCACAAACAACTGAAATAATGATGCAAATAAAATAGATCATTTCGTTATTTGGCACAATATCTGCTTATTGTCATGTCAAACCTAATAATTTCTTCATCTTTTTCCTCCTTAAAATGGCTGGCCGGGACGTTCCCTGTCAGCTATTTTGTTTTGTAATCCACGACAATTGAATTGGCAATTTTTCTACTGCGTTGCCAGCCACATATCCTGGAAGACACTCTTTTCCAGTGCAAAATATTCCGGAATTGAGTCTTCAGCAAAAAGTTCGTGTAACTTCAGCGAAACACCTGACAGCCAGAAACAAAATAATCCAATTGAAAATTATCCCATGGGATAATATCTGCACCCAATTTATCAAAGAGCTGATTCCCGCATTTTTGTAACGGGAATCATTTAGCATTTGGTTATGTTTTTTTAGGACTCCAATTGTTTCAACGCCAAATACACATATTCCATGTATCCGCATAGGTCTATAAGTTATGGCGAAACCGGTTTATCAAAAGCGATCATCGGCAAACAGGAAAGCATTGTGTACGTTCATAACCTGAATCCAGGGTAAACCATGTGTTTGGCCCTGAGCTAACATGAATGGACTTTTATGAGCATTTTTTGATCCTGATGTAAAAGGCATAAAATTTCTGACATTGGCCATTGCCCGAAATAATATTCCAGCCCAATCACGGTCTCTGAAACTTTCCGCC
>CAJBLH010000261.1 GCA_903953895.1 uncultured Desulfobacteraceae bacterium
CACGGGCTCTCCTTTATAGATGTGGTTCTCGTAAACACAGCTTCCAAGAAAGGATACGCCCGTGAAGAACTCTTTTGTGAAACAAAGGTCAAAATATCAAGTTCAATTATTCCTGTTTCGATCGCGTTGTTCTTCGCGGCTACATTGTTCGCTTGTTTTTTGCCGGTGGTATTGCCGTTTTGCTTCGCGCCCTTGGTTTCAATTCGTTGTCAAACGGCGTGATGCGCATTTTGACCGACCCGTTGAACTCCCATATCGAAAAGATTGCCAAAGCTCAGGACATTCCCATCCATTGGTGGCCTTCCGTTGATGGAGGCACTGATGGTGCAAAACAAAAATACGTCCAGGAAAAGTATGCGACTGAATACACGGGAAAAGACAATCATGTTTATCAAACGTCTTTTCAGCCAGGCTTACTGCAGGGCAGGGAGCAATGGGATTGTTTGAGTTTTGGGTGTGCAAAATAGCGGGTGCTTCCAATCTTGGTTGACGGGGCATCATAGGTCAGTGGTCAGATGATGGATATTAAATGCAACGATTTTGCTTCCTGAAGCCTATCCTATAGACTTTCAGAAAATTCATTTCGCAAGGCAACAGGGAGGAGATCATACTGTAGTATATCTCCGACCGATAACGCCGCGAAATTATTTTTCTGAATGTCTATATCAAACGGGGTGTAAATCAGAGATGTTGGTAACTCATGTCGCTAATAAATCATTAGTTCGAGAATTCTAAAAGCACTCCTAACAGTAGTCGATTATTACTATTCGTAGCGAAAAAAGGGCCATTTAAATCCAGAAACCAATCTTCAGCGATAACCTTTTGATAGCACCTTTTTTACGGCAATCACTCTATTATGTATATGTTTACGTTTTCCCCAGTCACAAAGTGATTTAATTGTTCCTTTTACCAACATCTCTGATTTACACCCTATCAAACGGCAATTGAAACATCGACTTCCTGACCGCTATGTTCATTATAAAACAGGAATCTACCGTTATCACTTTGCATTAATTGTTCGTTTGCATTCAGCAGTTCGATGCCATAGACAGTTCCATCTGGTGACAAATCTACGATTAATTCATCGCTGATTTTGATAGATACGACTTCAGAAGATTTTGGTCTTAGTCGAATATAGGCAATATTGTATTGGGGATCATAGCTGAATTTCATTTTTCCTTTCCCCTCTTTTCAAAAAAACCGTGTAATGACAGTGATTACGACCCAGTCGGATTCTTCCTGCACTGCAAAAACTTCTACCTGCTTGGTATGATAATGTCTTCCGCCGAAATCATTGTCAAACAAAAAATTACGTCGAAAACCTGATCGACCGAATTTGGCTGGAAATACTTCCCCATGTTCCACTGTTGCATATACCTCATCTGTGGTTGCACAGCGCTCCTCCATTCGCTGAATTGCATGGGGATGAATTCTTATCATTTCAGCAAATGTCCGGTGGAACCCTGGTATAGTGTTTTTCGTTTGAGTTGACGCATAGGTCTATAAGTTATGGCGAAACCGGTTTATCAAAAGCAATCATCGGCAAACAGGAAAGCATTGTGTACGTTCATAACCTGAATCCAGGGTAACCCATGTGTTTGGCCCTGAGCTAACATGAATGGACTTTTATGAGCATTTTTTGATCCTGATGTAAAAGGCATAAAATTTCTGACATTGGCCATTGCCCGAAATAATATTCCAGCCCAATCACGGTCTCTGAAACTTTCCGCC
>CAJBLH010000262.1 GCA_903953895.1 uncultured Desulfobacteraceae bacterium
AACTAATTGTATTTAATTTGAATATTTAATGATTTTAGTCCGCACAGAGTACTTGATTAATCTTTAATATATCCAGCATATTATACTATAGACTTTCAGAAAATTCATTTCGCAAGGCAGCAGGGAGGAGACTATACTGTAGTATGTCTCCGACCGATAACGCCGCGAAATTATTTTTCTGAAAGTCTATAGAAAAAAGTACCCGAACAGCAAGCCCAATATGGCGATAAAAAGAATGATCAGCAGAAACCCGGTCTGCATCGGCTTTTTTTCATCGGATTTCGGCAGATCTCCCAGGATGAACGCATCCGGAGATGTGACGCA
This sequence comes from uncultured Desulfobacteraceae bacterium, assembly GCA_903953895.1. Lineage (GTDB taxonomy): Bacteria > Desulfobacterota > Desulfobacteria > Desulfobacterales > Desulfatirhabdiaceae > RAAP-1. Next base: position 325 of record CAJBLH010000262.1, read on the forward strand.
GACACCGCGACGCACATCAACGATCCGGCTGCCATGTACCACCAGATGCGAGAGCTCCGTGTGCGGACCGGTGGCGGTTCCGGGCAGCAGCACCGACGCTTCGATCAGATCCGTATCGTTGATCAGGCAGAAGGGGCCGATAACGGCATTCGGCCCGATCGTACCGCTGCCGTCGATACGGCTGTGATGACCGATCAGCACCGGGGCAATGAGCTTTATCTGCGGGGAAATCGTGACATGGTCGTCGATCCAGATGCCGTCCTCCCGCCGGGAAGCCGATATGCGCATGCCGGGCCAGGATTCATCCAGAATGAAACGTTGAGCGGCCAGGTATTCATCAAGGGTTGTCAGCAGGCGACTTCGTATGCCGCTGCGGAGCGGCTTTTTTTGGCTGTTTCTCAGAAAATCGAGCAGCCGGTAATAATCGGTATTTCCCTCGGATTGTTCGGCTGCCTGCAGGATGTCGGCGTCCGCCACAAAGAGTGCTGGCTCCCCTGTGTTTCCGGAAACAATCGGCAATGATCCGGTTGATGCGTCAGCCTTGATTTCGGCAAAATCACCTGATAGCATCAAGTTGGCGGGCACACAGCAGATCGGCCCCGTGATTCCGATAAACGCAGCGGTCAACTGAACGGACAGCGGAAGATTTTCATCGGCGGCCAGCACCTGAATCTCGGCGCCCCAGCGTTCGCCGGTACCGAAATATCGTTCGACCGCTGCCGGGTCATCTTCCACCAGCAGGCATATGTCGCGGATACCTGCAGAAACGAAATATTCCACCAGATGTTCGGCCAGCGGCTTTCCGGCGACCGGAATCAGGAAATCAGGTGTCAGATATCGGAGTGCGCGCAATCCTGATGCCTGTTGATATGGAATAATGGCAGCTTTCATGATGTCACCGGTTCAAAACCATTGGATCATCCGTGATGGTAAAAAGGTGTTCCAGACGGGTCAGACGCAGCAATTGCCGCACCTGATCCGTGGGCGCGCAGAGGATGCAGGAGTTGCCATGAGCCATGACGTTCCGCTGAATCCTGATGAACAGCACCAGACCGGAACTGTCCATAAAATTGAGCATATGCAAATCGATTATGCAGTTGCGACCCGAAACAGCCTCACTTATCGCCGATAGATCAAGGCTTTTCAGGGAAAAGGCATCGAGACGTCCGGTGATCGTGACGATGGCCGTACCGTCTTTTTTGTATGTAACCAGTTTGGATCGACGCAAATTCAAGGAATCCAGATACTGCCTGGCTAACTGGATGTCCTCAAAAATTTTGTCTCCGAGCAGATCATTCAGGCGGCTCAAGGCAAATGTCCGACGGACATCGTCATTCATGCCGGCCACCACCAGTATTTTATTGAGTTTCAGCGCCATGCGCCACATTTCGACAATGAAACCAAGGCCTGCAGAATCCACGAAAGCCACTGGCGTGAAATCAAGGATCAGTGCCGGTTTATCCTGCCACTGCGATTCGGTATTACCGCGAAGATTTCGCACGGCCAGAGCATCAAGGCGCATCGGAAGCGTCATCGTAAGGTTCTCTGATTCAGAAGATACCTGCTGCGGGTCTGGCGGCGGCGCCTGATTTTCGGGCCACTGACGGGCGATACGCTTTCGCTGCCGGCGGTAATCCATCACTGCCGGCCAGAGCTGTACGCCAAACGTCTTAAATGCCTTAAGATAGCGCCGCCAGAGCCGTAACGGTTCGACAGCCAGGCGCCAGAGCCATTCCAGCCCGATTCCGTGCAGAAATTGAGGCGCTCGACTGACATCCCCGGCAATGAATGCGAAGGTCCCCCCGACGCCGATAGACACCGGAACTTTGAGGCGGGTGACGTTTCGCCGGAACCAGAGTTCCTGCTTGGGGTTGCCAAAGGCGATCAGCAGAATATCCGGGGCTGCGGCATTTACCACCGAAACGATTTCGGCATCTGTTTCTTCAAAAAATTCAAGGTGATCCCCCTCGGTATAAACCATGGGGGAAAGAATGCCGGCGATCTTGAGATTCGGGTTACGCTGCTTCAAAATATCAGCGGCCCGCTCGGCGGTATTGGCCTGTCCGCCCAGAAAAAAGAGCGAAAATCCTTCCTTTGCCGCCCGTGTCGCCAGGGCAGGCACTATGTCAGCGCCGGTGACGCGTTCCGGCAGCGGATTATCCAGCAGCCGCGACAGCCAGACAATCGGCATGCCGTCCGCAGTCACCAGATCGGCCCGCCGCAGGATATCCAGCAGCTCGGAATGGCGGATCTGGCTTAACTGTTTGCCGAGCGTTTGTACGATGAAATCTACATTGACGGTGGCCACCTGCTTGGGTAGCCCGTCCTGCCGGTATTCGGCCACCATGTTCACAATTTTGTCGATGGCCTGGGACAATGTCAGGCTGTCGATGGGTATCCCCAAAATGACTACAGAGTCTCGCTGCATATCAGTACGCCCCCTTTCCAAACAGTACCGCCGGAATTGTTTTCAATAGCAGCACGATATCAAGCCAGAAGGAGCGGCTTTCCACATAACGGGAATCCAGCCGCACCTGTCCGGCAAAATCGATATTGCTGCGTCCGCTGACCTGCCAGATGCAGGTAATACCAGGAACGGCATCCAGACGCCGGCGATCGTCGAGGGTATATTCGGCAACCTCTCTGGGGATGGCGGGTCGCGGCCCCACCAGGGACATGTCCCCCTTGAATACATTCCACAATTGCGGCAGTTCATCGATGGATGTTTTTCGGATAAATGCCCCGACCCGTGTGATCCGCGGGTCTTTTTTGATCTTGAAGATAACGCCGGCCTGGGATTCATTCTGATCTTTCAGCTCGTTGAACAAGGCTTCGGCATTGGTGACCATCGAACGGAATTTATACATCTTGAACGGTTTGCCCCAGCGGCCCACACGTGTCTGCGCAAAAAAAGGGGAGCCGGGAGACTCAATCCGGATCACCAGTGCAATCAGCAATAAAAATGGCAGCAGCAGCAGCAACATTATCCCGGAAACGCCGATATCCAGACCCCGCTTGGCCAGTTCGGCCCCGCCGACCACCGTTTGCCAGGCCATTCTCTTGTGCAGAAAATAGAGCCGCTGCCAGAAGCTGTCGCGGGCATAGGTTCGGTAAAGGGTTTCAAACAGCTCCTGATCTTTCAATGCGCTCATGATGACCTCCGATTCACTACCGGCCCCATTCGTGGCGACAGCAAAAAACGCAGCATGCCGAAAAACTGGGGATAAACGACAAACGATGCATGAAGGGCATACGCCAGAGCCATGCCGAAACTTATGTGGCAGCGCCGCATGGTGGCCGGAATACGAGCCATGGGCCTAAGAACCACGATACCCGCCGTTATCAGCGCCATGGCCGGGTGACCCAGCAGTCCCCCGACCCCGATGATCAAAAGCGGCAGCAGGACAGCCGCAGAGATTCTGAAAAATTCGCGCAACCAGAGTTTTTCCGTAGTCCGCAGATAGCGCAGGCAAATTTGTGCATATGCATGGCCGCTGCGGAAGGCGCGCTTCCAGTACTGGGCAAAGCGTGTCATGTTCAGCTCATGCAGGGTCATGTCGGCGGTCGTCCGCCAGATGACCCATCCCTGTTGTCGCAGGCGGCAGCTCAGGTCGGGTTCTTCACCCGCCACCAGAAGGTCGTCGAACCCGCCGATGGCTGTCAGCGGCTGCCGTCTGGCCAGAAAGTCTCCCCCGAAATAGCGGCACGGCCCCTGCTCATAAAACCACTCCACCGAAGCGATCCGGTGATAGAGATTCAAATCCGGACGCCGTTCGCTGCGTTTGCCGCAGACCGCCACGATGGTTTCGTTAAAACAGGGCAGGGCGGCTTTCAGCCAGTCGGGGTGCAGGATCGTATCGGCATCCAGAAACTGGATGAAAGGCGCAGTCGCCACAAGCATGCCTGCATTTCGGCCTCTGCCGGGGGTCGGGTGCGGGTGGTCGAGGCGGATCACGCGGATGCCGGCCTCCTGACCGATGTCTGGGCTCCGGTCTCTGGAGCCGCCATCCACATAGATGATATTGAGCAATTCCTGAGGATAATCCGCCGCACGGATCGATGCAATGCAGTCGTTTAGATAGCGTTCGACATTGATGCCGATGATAACGATATCGATTGAAGGCAGGGAATCAGGCGTCATGGCGATTTTCCGGTGATGCGTCATGCGGTTTCTTCGGAAAGACCCGGGCCGGAATGCCGACCGCCGTATGGTCGTCTGGCACATCGATCAGCACCACGGCATTGGCGCCGATATCCACATGGTTGCCGATGGTGATTTTTCCCAGCACCTTGGCCCCGGCCCCGATGTTGACGTGATGGCCGATCTGTGGTGCGAAAAATTCGTCGATCCGTTTCAGGCCGACGGTTACACCGTTTCGAACAATGCAGTCGTCTCCGAACGCGGCAAATCCGCTGATGATGATATCACCGAAATGGTCGATCCGAAAGTTCCTGCCCACCGGCGCCTCACAGGGCAGTTCGATACCCGTCAGAATCTGGATGATCTTGTAGAAAAACTTGTAGAGAAGCGAGAACGGCTTCCGGATCAGACTACTGCCGATGGTGTAGCGCCAGCGGCCGAATCGGTAAACCAGCATGGCCCAGAACCCCTGCCGCCCCCAGTCTCGGAAATGGGTGCGGAAATCCCGGCGGATATGGGTGAAAAGATGCCGGTCATCGTTGATGATCCGGTTTTCGAGGGCTTCGGGCGGAAGTCCGTCTGTACGCGTGTCGATCGGGGCCTCCAGGCTGGATTCCGGTGGCGGTGTCGGCATGCCGTTACCGGTCAGTTCTTTGCCGAATCCATCGTTTTTGAGGGTTGCAATGATCAGGGATATCGTCCGGTCGGCATCTCTACATTTAAGTCGGGCGGCCTCGCCTGGCATGAAGGTGTTTTTGATCCTGACAACGCCGTTCCAGAACAATTCCACGCCGGCGGCGCGCAAAACGGCGCACAGACCGTAGTTGGCACGGTAGTAGCGAAATTCGCTCTGGATGCGCAGATAAGTTAGTTGTCGGCCGGCCCGGGTGACCCGGCCGGTGGACTCCGAGCTTTGTCCGCCCAGGTGGATACATCGGGCATGCGGATAAAAGACCACGGGCCAGCCGACCTTTGCCGCCAGCCGGCAGAACTCGATCTCTTCGAAATACAGAAAATAGCGCTTTTCGTTTAACAGGCCGATGGTGTCGATAACTTCACGCCGAATCAGAAAAAAGGCTCCCGGCACCCAGCCGACTGTTTTTTTGCTGGAATGGTCCCACCAACTGTAGTCGGGCCCGCCCAGAAAAGGCCATTTTCGGAATTTATCGGCAATTCCGGAAATGACCAGAAACTTGGTCCAGGCAGAGGGAAGCATCCGCGCCGACGGTTGCATCCGCTCATCCATCCCCACGAGCTTGACTCCAAGAATGCCCCACTTCGGGTGATCCGCCATGGCCTGGAGGGTGGTGGACAACGTGTCCGGAAAAAGATAGGCATCAGAGTTGAGCAGCAGCAGAAAGCGGCCTGCAGCTTCCCGCAGGCCGACGTTGTTGCCGCCGGCGAATCCCAGGTTTTTTTCGGACTTCAGCAGCGTCACCTGCGGAAATTCCGATGCCACCATCTCGGCCGAGTCGTCGGAGGAGGCGTTATCCACGACAATGACTTCCATGTCGAGGCCTTCACCGGATGTCAACACGCGATTCAGGCATTCGCGGGTGACATTCCGGGTGTTGAAACTGACGATAATGACGGAAAGCAGTTTCTCGGCTGGTTTCATGGATAGAGCCCTTTCGGCGGATCGGGTATCCGTTCCAGCCGTCTGCCCATCTTCAGCTTCTCGAACTGCCAGGCATGCAGCGACGCCCGGAATCCCCGCTCTTCAAAACGCGGCATATTTTCCTTCATGGCTTTGAAATATCCGGCAATGATGCCCAGACCGCCGATGATGTAAGGCTTTTCAAGCATCCGGTAAAAACCCATCGGCAGGATATAGAAGGGATGGGTGCCCATGAAGTACTGGCCCCGGCCCCATCGCATCCGGCCGTGCCATATCCCCTTGTGGGACGAGCCCATCTGGCGTTTGTGAATGATGTCGAGTTTCGGGTTCCGGATGCTGCGGGTTCGCCACCCTTCGATGCGGGCTTTGTGGTAAGCAATGCCGTCCCAGTGGACCTGACGCACGAAACCATTGATGGCCTCGAAGCATTCCCGGCGATAGAAATTGACCATGCCGGCCACCATTTCATCACTGGTGCGCTCTTCCACCAGGCCTTCCGTTTCCTCGATGAAATGTTTACCGCTGGCCGAACCCAGATAGAGGTCTTTCTCGAAATACCCAATCAGGGTGGAGAAATAATCCGGCCCGATCTCGATGTCGCCATCCATTTTGCAGATGTAATCGTAGTCGATGGTTTGAATCCGGTCATAGCCAAAATAAAAGGCGTTGACGACCCCCGGGCCCACGGCCCGTACTCCGCGATCCTTGCGTTGAACCACCCGGATCCAGGGGTATTGCTGGGATGCTTTCTCGGCAATGGCAAAGGTGTTGTCGGTAGAGCCGTCATCCACCAGTATCCATTCCACCGGTCTGAGTTTCTGGGAAATGATGGAATCGATGGTTCCCTGGAGATACTGCGCCTCGTCCCGTACCGGGGCCACGATGACAATACGGCGATTGTTTATTGTACTCAATATGACCTCCGTGAAAAAGTAGTCAGGTAATCAGTGATCAGTCGGTTGAATAATTCGGCAATCCGTTCGATGTTGAGCGATTCGGAAAACTCGCCGTCCGTCAGTGCCCGGCCGCCGGATATGCAGCGTTGCTGCAGTTGGGGGTCATCGAGCATTCGCGCGATCTGGACAGATAGATCATCGGCATCTCCCGGCTTGGCAAGCAGTCCGGATACGCCGTCTTGAATCAGCTCCGGAATGGCGGAGAGCGTGGTTGAAATTACCGGCACATCTGCAGCCATGGCCTCCATCAAAACGACCGGAATGCCATCCATATCCCCGTTCTGGTCCGGTTTGCAGGCCAGAACAAAGATATCGAGGCCGGACAGCCATGCGGGAACCCGGTCGTTTGGGATCGGGCCGCAAAACCGGATTTTGTTGCTCAGCCCTTCACTGTCGGCACATGCTTGCAGTGCTTCCTGCATCGGGCCGGAGCCGGCAATCTCCAGGGTGAAATCCCTTCCCTGACGCGCCAGGTTGCCTGCCGCCCGTATCAGCACATCAACCCCTTTTTTTTCAACCAGGCGGCCGAGAGACCCGATTCTTGGAATGGCGCCATGCGGCCTGTCAGCCGGCGGAAGGTGTCTGGCTACTCCGCAACGGATGATTGATATTTTGTCTGCCGGTGCGCCGAGCCGCTCCAGGAAGAGCCGGTTGAATCGTGAAATCGTAACGGCGCAAAGAGACCGTTCAACTTTTTCCCGCAGTAGCCATCCCCTTTCAAAAAGATCGTTGGCGTGCGATGTAAAGCTGAAGCCGATGCCGGCCATTCGGGCGGCATACATGGCAATGTCGGTTGGTACATGGGCAAAATGGGCGTGCAGGTGGCGGCAGTTGTTGTTTTTAAGAATGCGTGCCAGTTGTGCGGCTGCCAGGAAACGATACGTCAGCCCGGCTGCATTGCGCGTGAATAATCCGGTGTTGAAAATGTCTGCAAGCCATAACCTGAATGCCGATGCCGTGCGGGCAGGGTGCAAAGTGGTCTGAGTCGCCAGTGCGCTAAGAAACGAGACGATGCCATGCTTGTAGAGATAAACTGTTTCCGTTTCCAGTCTCTTGGCATCCTGATCCAGGGCTGGAGCAGCCGGCTGATGCACCGAAATCGGCAGAACCTGAAAGCCGCGTTTTTTCAGGGCCAGAATTTCGTGGGTGACGAATGTGGCCGAAAGAGCCGGAATTTCAGGTGCCAGATAGGCGATGGCTGGTTTCATGAATTCATCCTGGCAGCGCTGGCGATGATTTCCAGATAGCGGGAGACAAAGGCGCTGGCGGAAAATCGACGCTGATACACAGCATGTTGACGGGTCTGCAAATCGTTTCGTCTTTGGGAATTGCTCAGCAGCGGTGCAATCATTGCGGCAATCTGCTCTGGAGTGGCATCCTGTGGGATCACCGCTTCGGGTGTGTCCGGAAGGATTTCGCTTAAGGCCTCATACGCCAGCGCCATGACCGGAAGATTGCAGGCCATGGCCTCCACCAGGGTCATCCCGAAACTTTCCTCCAGCGATGTGTGCAGGTACAGATCGGCATTTGCCATCAACTTGAAGACAGCATCGCGTTCCAGCTTACCGTAGAAAGTGAAAAAATCATCCACCTGAAGCCTGGCGATTATTGTTGCGATCAGTATCCGTTCATCGGAATTCTCGGTTCCGACCAAAAGAAAGCGGCAGGGAAATCCGATCTCTTTCAGTGCTGATGCAAGAGACGGCAGCACGCGCTGATTTTTGCGTTGTTCCAGCGTGCCGACATTGATGATTGATGGAATCCCTTCGGATTGCTGCTTCGGTATCGATAAGCCAGCAGGTTGAGATACGCCTGGATAAGCCAGTTGAATCCTGTTCTGCGGCGCGTCGGGCAAAATGTCGTGCAGCAGCTTTTCATTGCGACGCGAAACCGGTACAAGCAGGATACGGGGGTTGTTCAGCACCTTCTCCATTTTCCGGCGCAACCAGTTGATGGCAATGCCGTGTTTGGGCAAAAGCCCTGCATCAGAGAACTCATCCCAAGGCTTTGTCCAGAAATGACAGACCAGAAGGATCGGGCAGTCTCCGGCAACAGTGGACAGCGCGGCGTCAGCAGTAAGTACGTCATGAGCGATCACGGCATCGATATCACCGGCCTGGGAGGCAATGCGTCTGCTGATATTTTTGAGCGTTAACATGAGTTGGAGCAGGAAACCACCGGGGGATTTCGTGGCCTGCCAAAATCGTCGGGTTATGCGAAGAACAGAGCTTCGGTCGGGTAGTGCGGCATTTTTTGGCGTTATCATCCGCACCGGGTATCCGGAGGCTTCAAGAAGATTGCGCAATTCATGGGCGACGGTGACCACTCCGTTTCTGTCGCGTTCCATATCCAGCAGCGTTGTCATCAATATTTTCATGGGGCTGTCGCATTTCCCGGTTTGTGGTTGTCCGGCCGGACCATCCGTACTTTTTTTGCATAGGACCGATCGAAGGTAATGGACAGATCATCGTTTAACAGCAGACCGCCGGCTGTTTTTCCCTGACCGTACAGACCCCAGTGCGCCTCACACAGGCCGACCCCATCAGGCCCCCAGTTTTTTTTCGCCTCCGCCGCCAGCCGGTCGTTCTGAAACAGCATGATGCCTGTATCATCGACCTTGACCGAAATGGTTACCCATGTTTTCATGGGAAATGGAATGGACGAAAAACGGGTAAAATTCCCTTTCCCGAATTCGGGTACATGAAACAGCACCAGACAATCCTGACCATTCTCGTGGCCGAGGTTGACACCGAAGAGGTCTTTCCAGTCCAATTTATTGGAATAGGTGGCAAAGCTGATCCAGCCCCGTTGTGCAGAATGCGGCGGCAGGTCGGCCCACACGCTGAATGTGGAGGTGTAGCCGCCGCGATAACATTCCGGGAGCATAAAAACCGGGTATAGCCGATGGCTGTCTGCCGGCGGCGGAGATGGAGAGGTGATTTCACTTCTGAGGACAAAACCGTGTCCTGATCCGGTCGGGTCTGACACAATGGCGAGGGTGCCGCTGGGAACCCCCTCCATCCGCCACCAACTGTATTCTTCCAGATTTCCGGTTTCATGCATCGCCTGCCAGAAGGGGGCGGCCGGCACGGAAGCAGCAGGCGCACCAACTGTGCGATCTTGCACGGAGTCGATCTCCCGGGCGGAAAAATCCTGCAGCATCTCGCCGGCGGTATAGATTCCGGCCGCCGAGATGAGCAGGATCGACAGTAATTTAAAAATGAATTTAGGCGTTATCCGCACGATGATTCTTCGCTGAATTAAAGACATTCTATAGTCGTTGCTTTTATAACAGTAACTTTTTGAAGTCAATCATTTGTATCCCGTCACATCGCCCCCCCCGGTTGGGATCGGTGATCCTGCCGGGACCGGCAGAAAAATCTGGTGTCAAACATCTGTTGACAGATTATCGTTTGGGGTGATAATTCGTATCGATACAATGATCCGGAATATAAACAAATCGCTGAAAAAACGTGTCTTGCACGCCGGCGCCTGGACGTTGATCGGATACGGTGTCAGTCAGGCGCTCCGGCTGGGCAGCAATCTGATCATGACCCGCCTGCTGGTTCCGGAAATGTTCGGGGTCATGGCAATCGCCAATATCATCCTCTACGGGCTGGCGCTGTTTTCCGATTTTGGGCTGGGCCAAAGCATCATCCAGAGCCGTCGCGGGGAAGAGCCCATTTTTCTGAATACCGCCTGGGTCGTCCAGATTCTGCGGGGCGCTGTTCTGTGTGTCGTTGCCTTGTTGATCGCCCTGGGGCTTTATATTGCCGACACATACCATCTTCTGCCGCCCGACAGCGTCTATGCCCATCCTTCTTTGCCAGCCATTGTTCTTGCATTGGCGTTTTCGCCGCTGATTTCAGGATTCGAGTCCAACAAACTGGCCCTGGCCCGACGCAAAATCGAACTGGGGGTTGTCACCCAGGTCGAACTGGTCAGCCAGTTTGCAGCCCTTTGCAGCATGCTTGGCTGGGCCATGATCGACCGATCGATCTGGGCGCTGGTGACAGGCGCGCTGGTTTCGGTGGGGGTGCGGGTGATCCTCAGCCATGTGATGTTAAGTGGTCCAAAAAACGGGCTGGCCTGGGATCGCGAATGCTTTCGGGAAATTATCGGCTACGGAAAGTGGGTATTCCTTTCTTCGATCCTCGGTTTCCTGCTGGCCAGCGGCGACCGGCTGATGCTGGGGGGGCTGGTTGACGCCAAAATACTTGGCCTCTATTCCATCGCCTACATGATGGTATCATCCATCCAGCAGGTGATGGGGAAGTTGATCGACAACATCTCGTTTCCGTTATTGAGTGAAGTGATCCGCAACAAACCGGAGGATGTACGCAGCAAATATTACAAACTGCGAATGCCGGTCGATATCGTTCTGCTCCTCTTGACCGGAATCCTGTTCTTTTCCGGCCATGTGATCATCGATCTTCTCTATGACGGCCGCTATACAACGGCGGGCCCGATGCTCGAGATACTGTCTCTGGCGCTGTTCGAGAACCGTTTCGGAGTTACCGGTCAGTACTATATGGCCCGTGGTGTTCCGCGGGTGCTGATCCCTTTGATCGGCAGCAGAATACCGCCCCTGTATATCCTGTTGCCGATTGCATTCAAATACTACGGATTCGACGGCGCGCTGTGGGTGATTGCAACCAATGCATTTTTCAGCATCCCCGTTACCTATTACTATAAAAAAATAAACGGCATCCTCGATATCAAGCGTGAACTCATGGTTCTGCCGGCGCTTCCGGCAGGGGCGCTGATCGGCAAAGGGATCGCCATGCTGCTGGGTTGATCGCTTTGTCCTATAGACCTTCAGAAAATTCATTTCGCATTCCGACATGAGGAGAAAGCAGTGTCCAACTTGAAGGGTATATTGCATCCTACTGCCAGTGTAGTCATTCCTGTTTATAATACATCGAAGTATCTTGAAAAAGCGGTTGATTCCGTTCTGAAACAGACTTTTACCGATTTTGAGATACTGCTGCTCGATGACGGCAGCACCGACGGATCATCCGCGATTCTGGACCGGTACCCGCTGACGGATAGCCGATGCAGGGTTTATCACTGGCCTAACAGAGGGATTATCGCAACACGAAATGAGGGCAACCGGCTGGCAAAGGCAGATATTCTTTTTCTGATGGATTCCGATGATATCTGCACGCCCGATCGTTTTGCAAAGCAGATGGCGTATCTGCTTGAAAACCCGGACTGTGTTGCCGTTGGCTCTCGAATGCTGCTGATCGATTCGGAAGATATGCCCATCACCGTAATGGGAAGCAGCTTCAGTCATGATGAAATCGATTCGACCAATATTTCCGGGATCGATGCCGCTTTTTTCCAGCCGACGGTGGCCGTCCGAAAATCTGCGATGGAGCAGGTGGGTGGTTACCGTGCAGAATATCCCAGCGCCGAAGATTTCGATTTGTTTCTGCGTCTGGCCGAGATCGGCAATCTGGCCAATCTGCCGGATGTGCTGCTGAAATACCGGCAACACCTCTCCAGTATCGGTTACCGGCAGGGGAACCAGCAGGCCGATTCCGCCAGGCGCGCCATCCAGGATGCCTGCCGCCGCAGAGGGCTCGACTGCCCGGTTCCGGAAGCCCGCAGAGAACCGGCGCCGGATCAACGCAATGAACCGGCGGGTGCCTACACCAAATGGGCATGGTGGGCGTTGAAGGCGGGCTATCTGCCGACAGCCCGGAAATACACCTGGATGGCCATGATGAAGCGTCCCTTCAGCATGGAAGTATGGAGGCTCTGTGCGTGTGTGTTGAGAGGGCGCTGATTCTATAGACCTTCAGAAAAATAATTTCGCGGCGTTATCGGTCGGAGATATACTACAGTATGATCTCCTCCCTGCTGCCTTGCGAAATGAATTTTCTGAAGGTCTATAATAAACGCCTTGCAACCCTTGCCGGGTTTGCCAACACAATTTTTCCCCCCTCCCGACCTCCCCCCGCCGGGGGGAGGAGGAGGATTGCACGATAAGGGCCTACTGCTGCACCGAGTGAAGATCGAAACCGGAGATGGACTGCCAGTCGGCCAGAGAGCCGGCTGCAGCCTCCCATTTACCGGCAGCGGTGAATGGAAAACGGCAGAAATTGTAGTCGATGAGCGTGTAGGACGTTACGGGAAGTGGATAGCTGAAGCAGCTCCAGTCGATGCTTCCGCCAGAGTATGCAATCACGTTTCCACTACTGGTGTGTCCGGCGCCTTCGCCGCCAAGGACAATTGCCGTCCGGTTTGTTGGGCTGGATAACCGGATGAAGTTGTTGCGAACGGTAACGCGGTTCATAACGGTATCTTCAGCCCCCCGGTTCCGATCCGGAACGGCGATGGCCGTGGTCGTAAAACTGTTTTCCTGGAGAATCTGGTTTCCTTCGATCAAACAGTCGGTACAGGCGTTCACCCCAATCCCGATGTTTCCCATATTTTTGATAATATTTCCCCGGATTACCAGTCCAGGAAACCCTTCCGGACTCTCGTAGGCCGTATCCACGGCGATTCCCCAGCAGGCCTGACTCGCCATGCCCACTTCTTCGTACACGACGTTCCGCTCGATCATCAGGCTCTGATGTTTGCCGTGAACAATCAGCGAAACACCCTGACAGGTGTTGCCGACCACGGACGACCGGGACAGGATATTGCCGCTGATCCGCCCGCCCTTGCTTTCCACGGCCCCATCCCAGTAAAGATTATGATAATAGGCAATATCGCGGTATCCGTTGTTTTCGAAAATATTGTTCTGGATAACGCAATCATCGCAGCTTCCCTCGAATCCCTGACTGGCATTGTCGAGAATCTGGGAGTTTTTCAGGGTTATCCGCTCATTTCGGGCGTTGCTCCCCGGATTGGGCAGGTTGCTCCCCTGAATGAGTACGCCGATATCAAAACGGCTGATAATCAGATTGCTCAGAATCACATCATCGATGTCATTGAAGAAAAAGAACCCGGTGCCCGTGCCGTCGGTACCCCGGACATCAAGATTTGAGATGACATACCCTTCCTCATGATCGGCGTTGCCGCTGTCTGTGAAGGAAAATGCCGTCCCAGCAGCCGGGCAGGTGACAATGGCTCGATCCGTACAGCTCGTTTCCCAGTCGGGGGCGTAGTCGGTCACGGTGCATGGGTTTTCTGCCGTACAGCGAGGGTTTTCCCAATCATGTCCGATTAGGGTAAAAGCACCTCCCCGGCATAAAGCGATCGTGTCTCCGGCCGACAGTCCGGCGAACGCCAGGCGTGCCTTTTCAATCGTTTTCCAGGGGGTTGCCGGAGACGTTCCAGTGGCGTCGTCATTGCCGGCAATGCATGCCGCATTGGCGCCAGGGCCGCAGTCGCAGGCAAAGTACGTGGTGCCGGCGGTGTTGTCGAGGGTGTGGCCGTAACTCACTGAGGGTATCATCACAACCATGCTGATAAAAAAAATCACATCCGATATGGCAGGATATGAATTATTCAAAATTCCTTTCAATTTCAGTCACCTCCAGGATAACTCCACTGCTGTTGATTTTATGTTCACCGCAAAGGCGCAGAGGGCGCAAAGAAAATTAAATGAAAACCGGCGTTGTCTTGACCAATTCTGGCGTGATCCCTACCGCTCCCGGATGATTTTTGCCGGAATACCCGCGGCAATGGTGTTGGGTGGAACATCCTTGGTTACAATGCTGTTGGCGCCAATGACGGCGCCATCACCGATAGTCACCCCCGGAAGAATACAGGCGCCCCTGCCGATCCAGACATCGGCGCCGATGCAGATCGGCTTGGCATCGTGGGGCTGGCTGCGAATCTGTTCGCCGGCGACAATGCCGTGGTTGGCGTCGCGGATTGAAACGAATTCTCCTATCAGGGTAAAATCGCCGATGGAAACCTCCTTGTAAGCGCAGATTGTGGCGCCACGGTTGATCCGCACCTCTTGGCCTATCCGGACGAGCCCTTGCTCATGCGTAATGAACTCCGCCAGATCACCGATGCGCGACTTTTCACCGATTTTTACATTCCCGGTTCCGATGACCGATACACAGCCATCAAACTGCACCGTGGGGTCGAGCCCGCGAATCTTTGCCGCCACCCGTCCCGAGTTCCAGATACGCCCCCAGTAATAGCCGAAAGGCCGCATCAACCGAAACGGCAGTGAAACCAACTGGCATGCTATCAAAAGAAATAGGTTTTTCATAGGCAATTAAGAAAAAAAATTACGAATTATGAATTACGAATGAGGGTGCAGAGTTGCTTTACCTGTCTTCTGCCCTCTGCCTTTCTTATTTCAAGATACTTTCCAGCATGTCTGTAGAGCGCTCCCATGAAAAGTCGTCTGCCCGGCGCAGGGCCGCAATACTCATGCGCGTCTGCAGCAGCGGGTCGGAGAGTATCTGAGAAATCCGGTCGGCAAGGGCTTGAGGGTCGCCGACATCGACGATGTAGCCTTCCACGCCGTCGGTGATGATGTCCCGAATTCCCTGGTTATCGGAAGAGACGATCGGGCATCCCAGAGAAATCGCCTCGAGTGCGGGCAGGCAGAACCCCTCGGTGCTAGAGGCCGTCATCCATACTTTCGTGTCTATATAGGTGCGGCGGATGTATGCCTGAGAGGGTACACGCTGAATCCGGACTTCGTGAAATGGAAAATCCGGATACTGTTCACGATTCGGGTGTTCGGAACCGAACATGACAAGCTTGATGCCGGGGTGCTGTTTTCTGAGGAGAGTCAGGGCATTCAGGGCCACATCCGTGCGCTTGAGCGGCACCGAGGAATACAGCAGCCCCACATCCAGGGGCCGACGGATGCCTTCGCCATCAAAAGTGGAGAGGAAAAAATCACGACCATTGGGAATAACCGGAATATCATTTTCTCCAGAAAGCTCTTCCACCAATGCTTTCAACCAACTGGAAATCACGATTTTTTTGAAAGGAAGGCGAAAGGTGGCATCCACATCGTCCCCGTCTCTGGCAAAGACTTTTTCATATCCCTGGATGAGGTAAAACTTGCGTCCGCAACGGTCCAGCAGCTCCGCCGCCAGTTGGGCGGTCTGGAAAGCGGTGGCGATGATGCAGTCTCCGTCTGGTATATGCTTTTGGGTAATGGCCGGCACTTCCAGGAGAGAGCCGCGAAAGGCGTCCAGGTGATCCTTTTCGTTAAGAATGATCCGCCTGGCTCTGCGGCGCAATCTTTCCCGGAAGGCAAGACCGCGCTTCGGGTAAACGACTGTGACCCGATGGCCTCGCCGGGTGAGTGCATTGCCGTAGCAGGTAACCACCCGCAATCCACCGGCGATGCCTTTAAATGGTACGAGAAAAGTGATATCCATAGTCGCTCTCTCCTAAATTTCGGGGATATTTGACCTGGCTTGGCTCCCATGGGCCATACTGGGCCAGTCCCTCACTGATGCCGAGAATGATGTAAAAAAACTGCACGGTCTGTGTGCCGGAAAATACAGTTGCCTGGGTAAAAAGTGCTGTCAGAATGCTGGCCAGCATACACCACGCCAGACGGATTTCCTTGCGGGTCGGGTCACCGCGAATGGCAAAGAAGAACAGCCGAGCCAGAACCCAGCAGATGCTGGCAAGGTAGGCATAGAGTGCGGCCTTCCCTGATACCAGCACCATCCACAGGTATTCGTTGTCCACCGAATCCTGCCCTTTGACGACCGGAACAGTGAATCGGCCCCAGCCCAGCAGCGGCTTTTCGTTAATCACTTCCTTGTAATTGTCCATCAGTTCATTACGATAGGCGGCGTTTCGCTGGTCTTCGGTGACGGCGCTGGCGCGGTCCACGTTGATGTAGGCAATCGCCTTGGGGATGATGAAAATACCAGCCATGATCCCCAGGCACGACAGCACCATGGTGGCCATCCCCTTGTACTTGGACCATCCGTACCAGATGAGAATCAACCCCAGGAAAATACCGATGATCGGCGCCCGCGAGATAGACGTGATCCCGCCGACGATGCAGAGCAGCGTGATCCGGAACCCATATTTACGTGTTTTGAAATAATCGTTCTTCCAGAGCCAGACGGCCAGCGGCACGAACATGGTGTAATAATAGCCCGCACAAATCGGGTGGCCGAACGGTCCGGAAGCCCGTTTCCATCCGCCGCGTTTCATGCCGCCTCCCCACGCAACCGATTTGGGCCAGAACTTTCGGATCGGATCGTCGAAGACGTTGATCCAGAGGCGCAATTCGATCGTCTGAAAGATCGCTACCACAGCGCCCGTCAGGATCATGACCCGGAACATCTTGATCCGGCTTTCTGGATCCATGAACCAGGCCCGGATCATGATGAACGGAAGCAGGCGGATGGTAATATCGTTGTAAAAAACCTTCTGAGCTTCTTTGTAGGTGCTGTTGTGCCATTGTCCGGTGAATACGATCAGTAGATGTGTCAGAATCAGAATATCCGCCGTCGAAAAGCGATACCCTTCGGCATGATCGTTCACGATCCAGGCAATGGCGATGGGAAGCAGCACCGCACTCCAGAAACTCAATTCGGGAATGCCGGGTATAATTTTGGTATCGTAATAGACAGGCATGACGGTCAGGATCGGCAGAAAGAAAACGACAAAAAGCTCCTTCGGATCTTTCTGGGTCAGCAGGCCCACGGTAAACAGCAGGAACAGGAGAATGATCTTGTCCATCCGGATATTATCCTTTCCTGAACAAGCGTTTTATTAGCTCTATTCCCATTCCGAACCATCGCATTTTTTTTTCTTTTCCTTTATCGAACAGGCGCTTTTTTTTCTCCCGTCCCAGCGTGTAAAACGCTTGAAGGTTATTACGGAGATAACCGCCTCGGATGAAACCGACCCGATTCAGGATGACCGAGATGACTTTGACACCGCAGTTGTCTAAAATGGTGATGGAACGCATCAGTTCGCCCCAGAGCGAATGCCGCGCCAGGGCTGTCAATACGGCCACATCGGCGATGCTGGCAATGGCCTGGGTATCGGCCGACAGCAGAATCGGGGGCAGATCGATCACGATCATGTCGAAAGATGTTTTCAGCTCATCGAGAAGTATTTTCAAATCCTCGCTGGAATGGGCACGTCCCTGCTGTACATCCGTGGCGCTGGGGTAGAAGACGAAGGGAAATTCGTCTGATGAACTGTCGTGAAAACCTTGGAGGATCTGGTCGCCGAAGACGGTTTGCATGATGGATTTCAACGGTTCACGGCTGCCTGCGGGGATGCGGTTGTTCAGGTCGATGTACAGACGGCGGTTTCTGGGTACGGTACTCATGGCCAGGATATTCATGGCCAGCATGGTGACCCCGCAGCCATCCCCGAGTCCGGTGAAGGCAAAAACTTTCGAGTTGTGTTCCAGTCGTTCCCGGTCTATTTTGATGACGATTTCAGCCAGTTGCTGGGTCATGAAGGCGCGGGGGTGACGATGATGCAGACTATACAGATCTTCGTGCGGGATGTTTTCCTCACTGCCCCGCAGTAAAAATCCGGTCAGCGGAAACCCGAGCAGTTTCTCCATATCCTGGGGACGCTTGATGCGGCTGTCGAGCAGGTCCCGGCCGATAACCACACCCACTCCGGCCATCAGGGATACGATAAAGCATACGGGGACCAGTTTGCCACGCGGGTCCACGTTCGGACCTTCCGGTTTCTGGGCCCATGCCGTGACCTCGATGCGCCCTGGGGAAGCAAACTCCATCTGGATCTGATCGGTACGCGCATTGATCCGGGTCAGGGTTTCCATCAGGCGCTGGTTTTCCTGGCGCCGGGTCTGAACCCGCAAGGTGGCGGTATTGTAATCCAGAATCTCTTTCTGGGCCCGGTCGATTTCGATCTTAACATTTTTTTCGGCGTCTTTTGCGGTCTGGTACTCGACCCTGGCGTTTTCAAGCGCCAACTGGTTTTCATCCAGGAGTTTGCCGCGAACGATATGTTCCTGGTCTTTCTGTTTTTCTTCCAGCAGGCGCGCCGCCTGGTCTTCCATTTCCTTCTGACGACGCTTCAGCAGGGCCAGTGTCGGGTTATCTTCGGCCAGCCCCACCATCTTTTCTCGGGCTTCCTGAATGCGGCCGTTGATCTGGTCGATCAGGCCACCGTGTCCGGTGTCCGTGCGCTCGGCAACCAGGCCGGGGAACGGCATCCGCTTCAATGCCTCGGCTTTTGTTTCAAGCGCTTTCATCCGACTCTCGGCCAGGATGCGGTCGGTGACCAGCTTGTTGAAAACTTTTCTCAAATCGGCCAGGGTTTCGAAATAGATGTAAAGATTTTTCTCTTCAGTGATCGCCGTTCCGGATTTGTGGGAAATTTCCTCCAGGAGCTGGTATCCATCATCGAGTTCCTGTTGCACTTTCTGCTTTTCCCGGTTCAGCACATCCAGTTTGTATGTATTCTGATTGCGGGTGTAGGACTCGGAGGAATCGATATATCCTTTGATGACACAGTTGATTATGTCGGCCAGGCCATGGCTGGTCATGTTCTCCATGGTGAGAGAGATGAGCTGGGTGTCGCGGATCTGCACCACCTGGATGCGGCCGCTGAGGCGTTTGACAGCGGACATCATGGATTCACCGGGCAACTGCCATTTGAAGCCCTGCGATTCATAGTCGGTGATGGCCCATTCCAGCACGGAATAACTGGTGATGATCCTGACTTGGGTTCGCATCCAGTCTTCAAAGGAGCGGATAAAATTGCTGTCCTCCGTGCCATAGAGGATTTTGGGCAAGTACGGATTGATGTTGATCATCCCTTCGGACCCGAATTTCGGCTTTTTCTTGAGAATCACGACGGGAACCGTGATCAGTGTGCCGATCAGCGTGATGGCGATCAGGATATGCAGGTACTCGATGATGGCGCCGATCGGATTGAACGGTTTCCTGAAAGCACGCTTTGGTTGCGGGGCCGGCTGGGGGGTGGTCATGTTATTTTCCAAGAGCGTAGCCGGTTATGAAGAACTGGGTAAAGGGGTTGATCATCCGCAGGTAGTAGTTGTAATTGGCGAGCCCGTTGCGCGGAACCAGGATGATGTCGTTTTTGGACAGCAGGATGTTGCCAGAAAAGTCGGCTTTATTGATCATATCATCCAGACTGACCCGGATCGGCTGACTGGGATCTTTGCCCCGGTTTCGAATCAGCAGAATGTTGCTGGTCACCGCGTTTTCGGTTGGTCCGCCGGCTTTGGCGATGGCATCCAGAATCGTCTTGACGCCGGCGATATCAAAGGCCCCGGGCTTGCCGACTTCTCCGAGAACAAAGATGTTGCCCTCGTCGATATCGGGAATATAGATAATGTCGTCACCGGCCAGATCCAGATTGCGTCCGGAAGATCCGCCGTGCAGCATTTCATCCAGCGAGACCCAGATCATCTGATCTTTGCCTCGGATAATCGCGCATTGGTAGGGGGGGCGTACCTGCCCGCTGCCCGAAAAGGCCCCGGCCCGGGACATGGCTTCCAGAAGATTTGGCCGACCGCGGAACTTGATCGGACCCGGTGACGTCACTCGGCCCAGGACATACACCTGGTTGTTTTCAAACGTTTTGATGCGAAGCGTCAATGCCGGAGCGTCGAAATAGCGCCGGAGCGTCTCCTTGATGATCGTTTCGGCTTCGGTACGGGTTTTTCCCTTTACTTTCACCTCGCCCGCCGGGTAGATCGTCATGCTTCCATCGGGGCTGACCGTCTGCTCGCCTATAATCTCCGGCAGTGTCGGCGCAACAATCTCCACCACATCGCCGGCCCCCAGCAGGTATTCACGGTTCATCCCTGCTTCAAACGCCTGCAACACTTCAAGTGGTGCAAGGGTCGGATCCGTTAAATCGATTGAAGACTTCATGCCTTCCACCGGCAGGGGAACCGAAGACGGGATGCTGGCGCAGGCGACCTGCAGCAGACAGAGAAAATACAAAAATGCAGGACGGATGCCTGCCATGCTCATCCATTTCCTTGGTTCAAATGTTTGATCATCATCAGGCGTTTGCCTCCGGGAAAGTTCTCGACGCGGATGTCATCCATCAATTGCTGCATGATATAAAGTCCATAGCCGCCTTCGGCCCCGCATTGAAAATCAGGTTCCGGTATCTCTTCGATATGTAACGCCTCTCCGTGATCTGTTACGGTGATGACAACCTGCTGCTGGTCCCAGGAAAATTCAAGACCCACGACTTTGCCGCACCCGCAATGCCGGATCGCGTTGGTCAAAGCTTCGCTTACGGCAAGGGAGATGTTGTAACCAAGCTTGGCCGGTGGTGAATCTCCGAGTATTTCCCGGATGACATCATCGGTGAATTGGGCGGCAGCAGTCAGGGATTCGAGTTCGGCCGGCAGTTCGATGGTTCTGCTTTTCATGATGTTATCCTGCGGCGATGGCAGCGGCGGTGGTGTCGTAAATATCAAAAATCCGGTGCAGACGGGTCAGTTCGAAAATGGTATGCACCTCCGGCAACAGAGCGGCAATACGCATGTCTCCCCCCTCATGTGTCATTTGGCGCAAAATGCCCACCAGTGCGCCCATGCCGGAGCTGTCGATAAAAGATACTTGCGCCATGTTCAGAACAATGCGCTTTTGTTGCATTTCCAGCAGTTGAGAAATGATTTTTTTGAACTCGCGGGCGCCGATGGCATCGAATCGGCCCTCCATGGAGACAACCGTAAAAATGCCGTCCTGATGATATGTGATGGACATCGTTTACAACCTCCCGTACGTTTAGCATGAAAATAATGATCAACCACGAAATACACGAAACACACAAAAAAGTCAGTGTTAAAAAAAATCCCCTTTAAAAAAAGGGGTCAGATGGATTCGTTTGAAATAGGGTCTTCATGTGGAGACTTGCGTTCGCTCGATGGCAAGAAGTGAAATATCATCTTCAAAGGAATCGCATCCACGGTATCCGGTAATCTGGTGTTGGAGTTGCTCCATCAGCTCATTCAGGGGCAGCCCGCGACCGGCTTGAATTGCTTCCTGAAGTGCCGAGTCACCGAACATGGCGTTGTTTTCATTACGACATTCGGTAATGCCGTCCGAATACAGAAAAAGACGGCCGCCGGGTTCAAAACTGAACGTTACATCCACATAATCGGCATCCGAAACGAGTCCGATGGGAAAACCACCGCCTTCAATCGTCTGGATGGCGCCATCCGGTGTTTGATAAATCGGGGGCGGGTGGCCTGCCTGCGTGATCGTAACATTGCCGTTTTGTAGATCAAAAGACCCGTACACCATCGTAAAATACTGCATATGCTCGTCGTAACTCATGAATCGCTTGTTCAACGACAGCGCGACATCGGCGGGTGAACTCAGGGAAATCATCGGATTTTTTCTGCGCTCGAAGGCTTCGTTTCGTATCTTCGGCGGCGGCCTGAACAACTGCATGGCGGCATGGGGAGACAGCACCCGGCTCAAGGTCGTGGAAAGCAATGCAGCCGGTATGCCGTGGCCGCTGACATCTATCAGGTAGAAGTTTATAAGGTTCGAATCAATCTGAAAGATATTGAAAATATCGCCGGCGATAAACGTGGAAGGAAGAAAGAGCCATTCGAAGTTCAAGCCCGGCAGGGAGACGCCTCTGTCGGGCAGCAGGGTTCGTTGAATCTGGGCTGCAGCTTCCAGGTCCATTTTAATGGATTCATACATGTCGTTCAGTTGCCTGTTTTTTTCATCGAGCTCACTGTTGACATGAATCAGTTGTTTTTGAAGATTGATCATTCTTGTTGCGGCCTGCAGACGGACTTTCAGTTCTCCGGCGTCAAACGGCTTGGATATGAAATCATCGGCTCCGGCCTCCATGCCGAGAACGATGTCTTTCTTGTCATTCTTGCCGGTCAGCAGAATGACATAGATATAGCGGGAAAAATCAGAGCTGCGAACTCTGCGGCAGAGTTCCAGCCCCTCGAGGCCCGGCATCAGCCAGTCGGTGAGAACAATGTCGGGCTGTTCTGTCTGAATCATGTTCCACCCGACTTCACCATCTGAAGCGAGCATTACCTGGAACCCCCATTTGTTCAAAAGGCGGGATAAAATATCGAGAATAACCCGTTGGTCGTCTATGCAAAGTACTCTGATCATTTTCATCAACTGATCCTTAACGGTCATTTTTATTGATCTGAATGGTCGATAAAATTTGAGACTCTGAATACACTGCCAACGGTCATAATCAGCATTTTTGAACCCCCCAACCTTCCCCCGATGGGAGAGGGAGTTTATGGAAAATTCAGATTATGCCCGTTCAC
Organism: uncultured Desulfobacteraceae bacterium; assembly: GCA_903953895.1. Lineage (GTDB taxonomy): Bacteria > Desulfobacterota > Desulfobacteria > Desulfobacterales > Desulfatirhabdiaceae > RAAP-1. Next base: position 23,229 of record CAJBLH010000262.1, read on the forward strand.
AGTATGCATGAAATTATCTTCATTTATCAGAAAGTTAGGAAATATCACTTCTATTGGGCTGCATCAACAACTTATTTCGGCCTTGATCATCGTTTCGGCCATATCGCAATACCTCAGACCCTCCCTTTTTGGGGGAGGGAGTTACTCCTCCCCCCAGCGGGGGGAGGTTGGGAGGGGGGCCGGGCGATACGATGATCGCGGCGCAAAATATCGATTGTTGTTATTTTTGAAAGATATTATATGTGGACGGAATAATTTTTGAGTGATCATACTCTGCCTTTTCCATTAACCTTAACCCCTCTCGCAAGCGGGAGAGGGTACTTAAAAAATTCGGATGGCGACCGTTCACCGAAGATTGATGTTGCATTGAAAGGCCCGGCCTGTGTTCCTGAAGGAGGTTTTGTGAACCAGAGATTTGAAACGTTAACCGCCTACGCCTCAGGGGTTGACCGTCCAAGAGTTTGGTCGGCGTGGGTGCTTTGGCTGTTTTCCATGACCCTGACCCTGTTTGCCACCTTTTACATGAAAACCCATGTGGAATCGCTGGAAAGGCGGGAATTTATTTTCGCCTCCGATCAAATTCAAAAAGTGATCGATCAACGGCTTAAAGATCACGAATTCATTCTCAATTCCGGAGCGGCTTTTTTGAATGCAGCCGATCAGATGGACAGCGCAAAATGGCGGAATTTCATCCAGAATCTCAATCTGGAGACGCATTATCCCGGCATTCAGGGTGTCGGTTTTGCGCTCCGGATTTCACCCAAGGAAATAGACCGGCATGTTCAGGAAATCCGCAGCCAAGGCTTTCCGCATTATCGTGTCTGGCCCGGAGGCGACCGGGATACCTATTCGGCGATTATCTATCTGGAGCCTTTTTCGGGGCGGAATCTGCGCGCTTTTGGCTACGATATGTACTCTGAACCGATCCGCCGGGCCGCCATGGAACGGGCACGGGATCAGAATGATGCAGCACTTTCGGGAAAAGTCTTCCTGGTTCAGGAGACGGAAAAGGATATTCAGGCGGGCACCTTGATGTATGTTCCCATCTACCGTAAAGGTATGCCGATCAAAACGGTTCAGGAACGGCGCGAAGCCCTTTATGGTTGGGTTTATAGCCCCTATCGGATGACCGATCTCATGCGGGGTGTTCTGGGGATATGGGACACGCCGGAAAGATCGCGGGTGCGCTTGCAGGTTTATGACGGCACGTTCGCGTTTCCAGAGCAGATGCTCTACGACAGTCAGCCCGAACGGAACAATAACGAATCCGCTCCGCAGCTTGTCGAATCCGTGCAGGTCAATTTCAATGGCTGTCCGTGGACCCTGAAATTCACTCAGCCGGTCAGCCTGATTTTTGAAAACGCTTATCTGAATGCCTGGCTGACGTTCGGTAATGGCGTTTTGATCAGTTTTCTGCTGTTCGGGCTCGTGCGCTCCCTGATCAGCAGCCGCTTTAAAGCCATCCAGACAGCCAGACAGTTGAACATGGGGCTCAGCAAAAGCAATCGACTCCTGCAAACGCTGACCACTGCCCAGAACAGATATTTCATCGATCCCAACCCACGCGAACTGTTCGAAGAATTTCTGAATGAACTGCTTGAAATCACCCAGTGCGAATACGGGTTCATTTCCGAGATTCGGAAAGACCCGGAGCATCAGCCCTATCTTAAAACGTTTGCCGTTACCAATATTGCCTGGAATGATGTCACGCGCGCCTATTATGAAAAATATGCGGAAGAAGGACTTGAATTCCACAACCTGGAAACGCTTTTTGGCGCCGTCCTGACGACGGAGAAGCCGGTCATTTCAAATGATCCCAAAAATGATCCGCGAAGAGGCGGTCTTCCGGAAGGCCATCCCGAAATGCGTTCTTTTCTGGGGCTGCCTTTCCATGCCGCTGACGAGTTTGTCGGCATGATCGGCATCGCCAACAGGCCGGGCGGGTTCGATCAAGGGGTGGTGGATTTTTTAAAGCCTTTTCTGGCAACCTGTGCGGGTATTGTTCAGTCGTACAAAAACGACAGACGCCGCAAAGCCGTCGAGGAATATCTGGTTGAAAGTGAACAGAGAATCCGGTCGATTGTTGAAAACGTCATCGATGCGATCATCACCATCGACAGCCGAGGGATTGTTCAGACGTTCAACCCGGCGGCGGAGCGAATCTTTGGATATACAGCCGATGACGTGATCGGCAAAAACCTGCAAAACATCGTTACGGAAGAACACAAAAACCGGCATGACGCGTATATTGAAAATTATTTAAAAACCGGAAACAGAAAGATCATTGGAACAACCCGGGAAATCATGGGTGAAAGAAAAGACAAGACACATTTTCCCATGGAGCTTTCCATCAGCGAAATGCGGATCGGAAACGAAATCGGCTTTATCGGAATCCTCAGAGACATTTCCGAAAGAAAACGGATCGAGTCGGAATTGATCGCCGCCCGTCAGGAAGCCGAAAAAGCCAATCACGCCAAAAGCGATTTTCTGGCGGTCATGAGCCATGAAATTCGAACCCCCATGAATGGCATTCTGGGCATGACGCATCTGGTTCTCGACACCGATCTGACGCCGGAGCAGCGCGAGAATTTATCCATGGTGAATTATTCCGCAGAGTCCTTGCTGTCTTTGATCAATGATATTCTCGATTATTCCAAAATCGAGGCTGGCAAGCTGGATCTGGATTGCAGTGATTTCCGGATCAGGCAGCACATCGAAGAAACGATGCGGTTTCTGTCTGTTAAAGCCAACGAAAAGAAGGTGAATCTAATTCATGAGGTGGCTGCAGATGTTCCCGAAGTCGTATCAGGGGATTTGGGGCGAATTCGTCAGATTGTCGTAAATCTGGTTGGAAACGCCATCAAATTCACGGAAGCAGGTGAAGTATCGCTGAATGTCCGTGTCGAATCTCAATCCAATGACGAAGTCGAACTGCAATTTGCAGTTCGGGATACCGGAATCGGCATCTCTGCGGAAAAGCAGGAAATGATATTCAGCCCGTTTATTCAGGCGGATTCATCCACAACGCGCCAGTATGGCGGTACGGGTCTGGGGCTGTCGATCACTGCGCAACTGGTTGCGTTGATGAACGGCAAAATTTGGGTCGAGAGCGAACAAGGAAAAGGCAGCACCTTTTATTTTACCTGCAAACTGGGTGTTCGCAAAAATGATTCCGGAATCGACGTCCTGAAAGACTTGCCGGTTGCAGGAAAAGATGTTCCTGCGCTCAAGCCTTTACGCATACTTCTGGCAGAGGACAATCCAGTCAATCAGAAACTGGCCACGTTGATGCTGAAGAAAGCCGGCCACATTGTCATTGTTGCCCGCAATGGCCTGGAGACGGTGGAAAAATTCAGATCTGAAGCATTCAATCTCATCCTGATGGATGTCCAGATGCCTGAAATGGATGGTCTCGAAGCGACGCGAGTCATCCGGGAATCCGAGCGGGATACCGGCAGGCGGATACCCATCATCGCTATGACGGCCGGCGCCTTTAAAAAGGATGAGGAAGAATGCCTCCGAGCGGGCATGGATGCGTATATTTCCAAACCCATATCCAGATCGATTCTGTTTAACACCATACAAAGATTGATTTTAAACACCCCCAGAGAATAGGTCTCTCAAAATGATAGACGCCTGTCTCCGTGTGAATCAAAATGATAGACCGAAGAATACTGATGTTATGGATTATTTCCGTACCTGCGGCGGGTTATGTTTTCAATCACCATGTCAGCGACAAAAAATATGGCAATGCCCGATGCATGCAGAATAATATCCAACAGCGATGCATGGCGTGTGGGCATAACTATTTGTATCGATTCAATGAATAATGATATTCCGAGGGTAACCCAAGCCACCCAGATTCTGGGATTTTTGATGGCCGGTCGATACAGTGATGTGGAAAACATGATCCGTAACAGGAATGCCAGCAGAATAAAGGACAGAACGTGAAAGATATCATCGCCCCGGATTCCGAATGTTCTGTATAGAATACCCAGTTTGCCGGCCTTGATGAATGACAGGTAACACACCGTCAATACACAGATCAGGGCAGCGGATGTTGTGGTAATGGAGGCTATCATCCTGCCATATATAAATCCAACTGCATATATTTTCAACAACTGCATCAACTTCCCTCAGTCTCCTTAGAAACTTCCGTGTCGCTCAAATTGAGAGACTGTTTCGTGACTGTCGCTCAAATTGAGAGACTCACCGCCTGAATCGTTTTTTTTCTGTGCCCGTTTATCCGGAATTAAGAGTGATTATCGGATGCTTAATGGTTCTGCCATTTAAAGCATTTTCCCGGCTCATATCAAGCAATAGCGAGGCAGACGCATGTCGGTTGCGGAGCATGGCGCTGTAGTAATCCATGGTTTATTTAGAACATTGGCACCGTTTTTGCTAACAGATTTATCTAAAAACCGAAATAAGGTGTTTGACTGTTCTATGAAAAGGAAATCTCTCATGCTGGAAAGAAGTTATGGTAATCAACTGACTGCGCAAAAACCGTCTTCCCCCTGCCGCACTGAAAAAATCATGGATGCCCCTGAGTTCCTGCAAACCATTATTCTGGGAAAAAAGTGTGAAGTCGATGCCCTGACCCCGTTTATTCCTCAGGAACTCAATCCGGTCTGTGTACTCGAAACCACTCTGGAAATTGATCAACTGTCGGATGATATATCTCCCCGGCTGATTGTTACCCACGATTCCTTTCGCGGCGGGATCAATCTCCGCGTGCTGCAGAAAATCAAAAAGAAGCTGAATGCCGCCCCCATGATTTGTCTGGTCAATACCATCAGCAGACGTAGAGAAATCGAGCTTCGTTCCGCCGGACTGGTGTTTCTCGGCAGTCCCCGGATATTTTTAAGCCATGCCAGAGAAATTGTTTGTAACATGCTTAAATGATGTTATATTCACCGTAAAGAGAATGTCATGCAAGAACCTGCTTTACCTTTGCGTTCTTTGCGCCTTTACGGTGAAGAAATTTCATGCTGCCAATATCGTTTGACCCATCCACAATCCTTGCTGTTTCTGCCTGCTCGGCGCCGATAGAGACAACCGCATCAACAAGATTGTCAAATTCTGCATCACACTTCTTTTCTTGCCGCGATTCAACAGATCACTTGATTTTAATGCAACAATTGTAATACGATTAACAAGTTAAACCTGAAACCTGCAATCCCTACACGCTATGGCGAGCCATGGGTTTTTTCTCCCAAATCAGGTACTGAGGGCGCGCTTCTTCTAAACAGGACGTTTGGATGAATAACTGGCTTTTTAAAACACATCTGAAAAGAGAAAACTTGATGCTCATTGCCGGGGCAGGGTGGACTCTCGTGATCGCCCTCTCCCTTTTCTGGAACTGGCATTATATCGGTAAATCCACGGTGATTCTGGCCACATCGGATGCCCGTTCATCTTTTCAAAAAGACCTCGTCTACCGGAGATGGGCCGCCCTGCAAGGTGGGGTCTATGTGGCGCCCACAGAGATGACCCCTCCGAATCCTTATCTGGCCCATCTGCCGGACCGGGATGTCGCCACCACCGATGGAAAATCGCTGACCTTGGTCAATCCTGCATATATGACACGCCAGGTATATGAATTGGGGCGGGAACAGTACGGGCTGCGGGGGCACCTGACCAGCCTCAACCCCATCCGTTCGGAAAATGCACCGGACACATGGGAAACTGAATCGCTTCAGGCCTTTACTGCCGGTGCAACGGAAACGACTTCCGTGGAAATGATAGACGGTCAACCGTTTCTCAGGCTGATGCGCCCTTTTGTAACCGAAGCCGGTTGCCTCAAGTGTCACGAAGTGCAGGGTTATAAGGTAGGCGATCTGCGAGGAGGGATCAGCGTTTCGGTGCCATTGACGACGTATAACGCCGTTATCGCAAAACAGCGTACGTTGATCATTTTGGCTCACACACTGATCTGGTCCTTGGGCCTTCTTGGGTTGTGGACCGGAAACAGGCTGCTGCGCAAACAGATACGGTTGCTGGAGGTGGAGAAAGAAGACTCCTCCCGGATGCTTCTCGATCTGAATCTGCACCGTTCGGAGATGCAGATTCAGAAAACGGAAACGAACCGGATGCTTCATGATCTGAGCGTGCATCATGTCGAGATAGAGATGCAGAACGAGGAGCTGCGCCGGGCGCAGGAAGAGCTGGAAGATTCCCGGTCACGCTATTTCGATCTCTATGATCTGGCGCCGGTAGGCTATATCACCATCAGTGAAAAAGGGTTCATCCGTGAGGCCAACCTGACCGCCGCCGTTCTGCTGGGTGTTGCCAGAGGCGCTATGGTCAAACAGCCGATCCTGAAGTTCATCTACAAGGAAGATCAAGGCGTCTACTACTTCCACAGCAAGAAGCTTTATCAACCCGGCGGGTGGCAGGCGTTTGAACTGCGGATGGTTCGAGCGGACGGCCCGCCTTTCTGGGCCGGGATTGACGCGACCGCAGTTCAGGAAAAGAACGGCGACCTGGTCTGCCGCATTGTCCTGAGAGATCTCACCGACCGCAAAACAGCCGAAAGCGAGCGGATCGCCCGCAGGGCTGCGGAAGAGGCCAGTGCTGCAAAGAGTATGTTTCTGGCGAACATGAGCCATGAGATCCGCACGCCCATGAATGCCGTGTTGGGGTTTGCCCATGTTCTTGGAGCTGATGCCTCCCTGTCGCCGAGGCAGGCCGAGCATGTCCGGATCATCATCCGCAGCGGTGAGCATCTGCTCCGGCTGATCAACGACGTTCTGGATATGTCAAGAATCGATGCCGGGAAGGCCAAACTCAACTTGGAAGACTTTCGGCTGTTCGAGCTGGTGAAGGAGATGGAGACGCTTTTCCGGGATGGCGCAGCGGCCAAGGGATTGGGCTTTGTCCTGGATGGCCACAATCACCTGCCGGATGTGCATGGCGACCTGGGCAAGCTGCGCCAGATTTTGATCAATCTTCTGGGCAACGCCATCAAATTCACGCAGACCGGTCAGATCGTCCTTCGGGTGAGCAGCAAAGCCTTGCCGGGGCCGGCGGATGCGCAGATGTTGCGTCTGGTGGTCGAGGTGGAGGATACCGGTCCGGGTATTTCCGAGGAAAATCCGGACCGTGTGTTCGATCTTTTTTTCCAGACAACCGATGGGGTTCCGGCCGGTGGCACCGGCCTGGGGCTGAGTATCAGCCGCAAGAATGCACAGATGATGGGCGGTAGTCTCACGGTTACAAGCCGGGTGGGAGCGGGAACATGTTTTCGGCTCGATGTTCCCCTGCAAAAGGTCACGGGCAAAATCCAGGGTTGTAAACTGTCGCAGCGGGTGGTCGGCCTGGAACCGGGCACAGGCCCATGGCGCATTCTGGTCGTGGATGACATGCCGGACAACCTGGCGCTGATTACGGCGATGCTCCGACCTGTGGGTTTCGAAGTTCGGGAGGCCGGCAACGGCGCCGAAGCGCTGGAGATATTTCAAGACTGGTCGCCGCATGCCGTGCTGTTAGACATGCGCATGCCGGTTATGGACGGTTACGAAGCGGCCCGGCGCATCAAGGCCACCGAGGCAGGCAAGGGCGTGCAGGTTGTAGCCATAACGGCCGGGGCCTTTCAGGATTCCCGGAATGAGGCCATGATTGCCGGTGTAGACGCCTATCTGGCCAAACCGTTCCATGCATACGAGTTGTTCGATATCCTAGGCCATGGCTTGGGTCTGCGTTATGTTTTCGCTCAGAAACCTGGGGTGGCGGCAAGCGTTCGTTCCTCCAGCCCTGCCGCTGTGTCTGTAACACTGCTCCAGTCAACGGTCCGCGCCATCCATAAGGCCGTGACCGAGGGCGATGTGGTACTTCTCATGCAGTTGATCGATACGGCCGATGCGGAAGACCCCCAGGCAGCCCGAACGCTGCGGAATATGGCTGAAAACTTCGATTACAGCGGAATCGTGGCATGGCTGAACCGTATATAGGACAGCGGATAAGAGATGACACAGACATGAACCTAATTGCAACGACACGGCTTTGATCTAAATGTATCTGGCCGAACGGAACGAATATGGCCGGATAGACGCATAGCCGGCGAACAGGGAGAACCAAATGACTGATCAAAACGGCCATACAACAATCATGATCGTTGATGACAACCCCTCCAATTTGAGACTGCTGCTGGAGCTGCTGCATTCTAAGGGTTATCGGGTGGTGGCGTTTACCGGCGGCGCCCAGGCTTTGGCGGCAGCGGCCGAAAATCCTCCGGACTTGATTCTGCTGGATATCTGGATGCCGCAAATGGACGGATTCGAAGTCTGTCGGCGGCTCAAGGCGGATGAAGCTCTGCAGGACATTCCGGTGCTGTTCGTCAGCGCCCTGACCGAAACCGAAGATAAGGTGAAGGCTTTTGCCGCGGGCGGTGCGGATTATGTCACCAAGCCGTTTCAACCAGAAGAGGTTTATGCCCGGGTCCAGACCCATTTAAAAAACCGCTCTCTGCAGTGCCGGCTGCTTGAGCAAAATGACGAGCTGGAACAACTTGTGGCGGAGCGGACCCGTGAACTGGCCGAAGCGAACCATCAGTTATCGGAGGCGATTCGGCTCAAGGACGATTTCCTTCGGATGATTTCCCATGAAATTCGCACCCCGGCCAATGGCGTGCTGGGCATGGGCATGCTGATGGCCGATATGTGTCCAGATACCGAAGACAGTGCGCTCTACAACCAGGTGTTCGCGGAAAGCAGCACACGTCTGCTCAATCTCATCGAAGACGCCACCCTGCTTGCAGACACGTATCACTTGACCCGGATGCGTCAGGAGTCAACATCCTTTTCGCTGATTCTGGGAGAGGTAATGGCTTCTCTACCGGAGATCCACGTTGCGTTGCATATCGAGGCGGTACAGGAACCGTTTTTTCTTCGGGGCAACCCGGCTTTGCTGAAACAGGCCATGATGTCGATCGTCCGACTTGCTTCTTTTTTTTGCCGGGACAGTCATGTCGTACCGCTGAGCGGCTCTGTTCAGGACGGCCGTCTTTGCCTGGATTTCCCTATGGACAATCTGATGCTCACCAGCGAGCAGGCTGCCGACTTTTTCAGGATCGAATCCACTGTCAGAACCTCATCCCTGGCGGAACAGATGGGTTTGGCCCCGGTGGTGGCGGAGAAGATCGTTTCGGCTTTCGGCGGCGACATGCGGTTTGTCAGGAAGGATGGGAATTGTGGGGTGATGGTGGTGAGGTTGGTGGGGGAATTACGATGAACTTGTAAGGAGATACGACATGGCTGAAGTAGAAAAATCCCTAACAGAGCAGGTAGTTCGGTTACAGCAGGAAGCGTCGCAGAATGCGCCCCAAACTGGGGATGGGGCCGAACCTGATGCTGATGTTCTTCCGAATGACGTTTTGCAAGAGTCGCCGGTGCGTTCGGAGTCGGCTTTTCCCATTGTTGGCATCGGCGCTTCAGCCGGGGGGCTGGCGGCCTTTGAAGCTTTTTTTTCCGCTATGCCCGCCAATTCCGATCCGGGCATGGCCTTTGTTCTGGTGCAGCATCTGGCTCCGGACCACAAGAGTATTCTGTCCGATCTGATCCGGCGCTATACCCGCATGCAGGTTTTTGAGGTCGAAGACGGCGTGGTGGTACAGCGTAACTGCGCGTATATCATCCCGCCGGGCCGTGACATGGCTTTCTTGAATGGCACGCTCCAGCTTCTGGAACCGGTCGCCCCCCGTGGCCAGCGCCTGCCGATCGACTTCTTTTTCCGATCCCTGGCTCAGGACCAGCGGGAGCGCGCCATCGGCATCGTGCTTTCCGGCACCGGCTCCGACGGCACGCTGGGTGTGCGGGCCATCAAGGGCGAGGGCGGCATGGTCATGGTACAGAACCCTGCCTCCACCGAATACGACGGCATGCCCCGCAGCGCTATCGCCACGGGCCTGGTCGACTACGAGCTGCCACCGGCCGAGATGCCGGCTCAGCTCATGGCCTATGTGACCCATGCCTTCGGCTACCCGCCTCGAACGGCATCGAGTACGGCGCCCAAGGTCGAGAATGCGCTTAAAAAGATATTCATTCTGCTGCGCTCCCAGACCGGCCACGATTTTTCCCAGTACAAGCCAAACACCATTTATCGCCGGATCGAACGGCGTATGGCCGTACAGCAGATCGAAACGATGGATGGATATGTCAAGTATCTTCAGCAGACAACTCAGGAGGTGGAATCGCTGTTTCGGGACCTGCTGATTGGCGTCACCAAATTCTTCCGTGATCCGGAGGCGTTCAAGATACTCGAAAAACAGGTTATCCCCAAGATATTTGCCGATAAGCCGCCGGGCTCCCTGATCCGCATTTGGACGCCGGGTTGCTCTACGGGAGAGGAGGCCTATTCCCTGGCCATTCTCATGATGGAGCGCACGGAAGTCATGAAGCAGAGTTTCAAGGTGCAGGTCTTTGCCACCGACATTGACAATCAGGCGATCTCCACGGCCCGCAGCGGCGTCTATCCGACCAGCATCGCAACAGACATTTCGCCGGACCGGATGTCGCGTTTTTTTTCCATCGATCCTGATGGTGGCACATGCCGCATCCTTAAAAGCATCCGAGACATGCTGGTCTTCTCTGAGCAAGACATCATCAAGGATCCGCCCTTTTCCAAGCTCGACCTGATCAGTTGCCGGAATCTGCTGATCTATATGAACGGCGACTTGCAGAAGAAACTGATTCCCCTGTTTCATTACTCACTGCTCCCGGGAGGATTTCTCTTTTTGGGCACCTCCGAGACCGTGGGAGATTTCACCGCCATGTTTTCTGTGATGGATCGCAAATCAAAGCTGTATCAGCGCAGGGAAGATTATTTCGGCGGGCAGCATACGGTTCTGGCCCGCTTTCTCCCACCCTCGCCAGCCATTGATGCGGTACGGTCCCTAAAGCCGGGCTTGCCGGGGAAACTGCCGCTTCGCGAGTTGGCCGAGCAGGCGCTTCTGCAGCATCTGGCTCCGGTCGGCGTGCTGGTCAACGGCAAGGGCGATATCCTTTACCTGCATGGCCGTACAGGCCAGTACCTGGAACCGGCTCCGGGTGAGGCCAGCATCAACAATATCCTGATGATGGCCCGCGAAGGGCTGCGGCACGAGTTGACCACCGCACTTCATAAGGCTGCCGGGGGCAAGAATATCATTCGATGTGCGGACCTGCGGGTGAAAACCAACGGAGAATTCACCACGGTCAATCTGACCATCCGTGCGGTGCCAACCGGACGCGCCGCCACAGTCAATGAGCCATACCTGCATATCGTCATCCTGGAACCGGCGACTTCCGTCCATCCCAGGCAGGCGCTGCAGCCATCTCCGTCCGACACGGGTCTGGAGGATCGCCCCATAACAGATGCAGACTCACACATCGCAGCACTCAAACAGGAATTGCGTGTTAAGGAAGAATATCTTCAAACATCCAATGAGGAGCTGGAGACCTCCAATGAAGAGCTGAAATCTTCAAACGAGGAGATGCAGTCGGTCAACGAAGAACTGCAGTCCACCAACGAGGAGTTGGAAACTTCCAAAGAAGAGCTGCAATCGATCAACGAAGAACTGGCCACGGTCAACTCCGAACTGCAAACCAAGGTGGCGGATCTGTCGCGAGCCAACAACGACATGAACAACCTGCTGGCCGGCACCGGCATCGGCACGGTTTTTGTGGATCACGGGCTGCGCATCCTGCGCTTTACCCCTGCCGCCAACATTTTCATCAACCTGATTCAGAGTGATATCGGGCGTCCCGTGGGTCACATCGTTTCCAACCTGATCGGATATAACGGTTTGGTCGGGGACACGCAGGCGGTGCTGAACACGCTGATTCCCAAAGAGGTGGAAGTGCAGACAATGGAGGGAAAGTGGTACAAGATGCATATCCAGCCCTACCGCACGCTTGAAAACATGATCGAGGGTGCGGTGATTACATTTTTCGACGTCACGGAGAAGAAGCGGACCTGGGAGATGCTGAAAAAAGCCCATGAGCTGATCCGTCAGGCCCTGATCGTGCGCGATGCAAAAGTCGCCGCTATCGTTCAGGGTCTGGACGGCCACATCCTGTCCTGGAGCCCGGAAGCCGCCGGCATGTACGGGTGGAGTGAGTCCGAGGCCCTGTCGATGACCATCCGCGAAAGGGTTCCGGTGGAAATACGAGCAGAAATATTGACAACCCTGCTGCGGCTTGGCCGGGGTGAAATTAAGGAGCCGTATCCGACCAAGCGGATCACCAAGGAAGGCGCTGTCTTGGATGTCTGGCTGACGTCTACGCCGTTGATGAACGAAGTCGGGCAGATGACTGCAATTGCAACTATGGAGCGGACAACAGAACCCGAAACAGGTGAAGAAGCGAGGACGGTCGTAAAATGAACGTCAAGGATGCGGGAGCTGATTCATGCTGGTCGGTTAGAAAAAAGTGGATGCTGGTGCTTTTTATGGGGGTGTTGGCGCTGCTGATTGCAGGAGTGGGCGGTGTGGCGTGGGCCCAACAAGCCGCCGCGGAGGTTGGAGAGCGCCCTGTTTTGTTCCTGGGCAATCAATCCCTGCCGCCGATGATCTACTCGAAAAAAGGTGCGCCGACTGGCATTGTGATCGATCTTGCCGAGGCGATGGCCAAACGGATGCGTCATCCCGTACAAATCCGGGTCATGGACTGGAGCCAGGCCCAGCAATCCGTTCTGGAAGGCCGGGCGGACGCACTCCTTCAGATCAACGCCAATCCGGATCGCCTGAAAATATTTGATTTCTCGAAGCCGCTGCTGCTGTCGGAATTTACGATATTTACAGCCACTGAACGCATGGATATCCTGCATCAACGCGACCTGAGGGGATTGAAGGTCGGTGTCGAGGAAAAGGGGCTGCCGATTCTTTTGATGAAAGAAGATCCTGAAATTATTGTGGAAGTCATCCCGGATTTTGTACGGGGTTTCGCCATGCTGACATCGGGAAAAATCGATGCTGTTGTTGCGGATCGGTGGGTGGGCGGTTATGTGCTGGCGGAGAACAACATCCGGGGTGTAAAATTGATCGAGGAGCCCATCAGCAGAAGCGAGTCGGCGATCGCCGTCATAAAAGGGAATTCGAATCTGCTCGATGAGATCAACTCGGCGCTGGCCGGCATTCGGCAGGACGGCACATACGACCGGATCATCGAGCATTGGCGCTCCAAGGAAGTCGTGTTTCAAACACGCGAGCAGGTACGCAGATATTGGTGGTTGTTGGCAACCATCGTGATGGCGTTGATGGTGACATTGACCGGAGTCTTTGTGCTGACAAGAGAAATCCGCAGACGCAAACTGTCGGAGCAAAATCTGCTTCTGAATCAGATCGAGATGGAAAAGCGCAACGATGAAACGCTTCGGATACTTCATGATCTGGAAGTGAGTCAGACCGAAATCGAGATACAAAACGAGGAACTTCGCCGGACCCAGGCGGATCTGGACATTGCCCGCATACGATATTTCGATCTGTATGATCTGGCGCCGGTGGGCTACTGCACCCTAAGCGATATGGGGCTGATCCTTGAGTCCAATCTAACCGCAGCCACCCTGCTGGATGTGTCCCGGAGCGCACTCGACAAGCAGCCGATCTCCCGGTTCATCCTCACGGAAGATCAAGACATCTATTACTTCCATTGCAAGACGCTTTTTGAAGCTGGTGAGCCGCAATCGTTTGATTTACGGATGGTGAAACAGGATGGTGCGCCGTTCTGGGTGCGGATGATCGTAACTGTTGCCCAGGATGCACCCGGTGATGGTTTCTGCCGTGTCGTTCTCAGTGACATCACCGATCGTAAAACAGCCAAACAAGATCGGATTGCCCGCAGAGCTGCGGAGGAAGCCAACAGAGCCAAGAGTTCGTTCCTGGCGAACATGAGCCATGAGATCCGGACGCCCATGAATGCCGTGCTGGGGTTTGCCCATGTGCTGGGAAGCGATTCTTCCCTGTCATCGCGGCAAGCCGAACTCGTCCGGGTCATAACTCGCAGCGGGGAACACCTGCTGCGGCTTATCAGCGATATCCTCGACATGTCCAAAATCGAGGCCGGACAGGCTGGCCTCAGCCCGGAAGATTTTTCTCTGACCGACTTGGTGAAGGAGCTGGAGAGCCTGTTCCGACCCGAAGCAGCATCCAAGGGGCTGAATTTGTTACTGGAAGCAGATTTGAATCTTTTGCCGGACCTGCATGCTGATTTTGGCAAGCTGCGCCAGATTTTGATCAATCTTCTGGGAAACGCCATCAAATTTACGCAGGCCGGCCAGGTCGTTCTCCGGGTGCGCTGCGAAACACCAACAGGGCGCGAGGATGCAAAGATGCAGCGTCTGGTGATCGAGGTGGAAGATACCGGGCAGGGCATTGCCGGACCGGATATGGTGTACCTGTTCGACCCTTTTTATCAGACAGCCGAGGGCGTCCATGCCGGCGGAACCGGGCTGGGGCTGAGCATCAGCCGCAGCAATGCATTGCTGATGGGCGGCGATATCACGGTCAGGAGCCGGGTGGGAGCTGGAACATGCTTTCGGCTCGACGTCCCCCTGCAAAAAGCTCTGGGTGAAATCCGTCGCAAGGAAACATTTCAGCAAATGACCGACCTGGCGGCGGAGGCGGCTCTTCACCCCACTGGACTGGCGGCATTTCCTGTAACGCAGACCCAGTTGTCACCTGAAATGCTGCGAAGCATCCGCAAGACCGTGGCCGAGGGAGATGTGGTTCTGATGATGAATTTGATTGACTCGGCCGAACAGGAAGACACCCAGGCCGCCCAGAGTTTGCGGGAAATGGCCGTTAACTTCGATTACAGAAAAATCGAAGAATGGTTGGAGCGTGTACAGACAACTCGAAGTAGATAATCCACCAGGATTCGGTGAAGGTGAAAAACCCAAATGAATGAAAAAGACAAACAAACAACGATCATGATCGTGGACGATAACCCCATCAACCTGAAATTGCTGCTGGAGCTGCTGAGCGAAAAAGGCTATCGGGTGGTGGCTTTTCCCGGCGGTGTCCAGGCACTGGCGGCTGCGGTCGAAAACCCGCCGGACCTGATTCTGCTCGACATCCGGATGCCGGAAATGGACGGATTCGAGGTCTGCCGCAGGCTCAAGGCCAATGCAGAGCTACAGGAGATCCCGGTGCTGTTCATATCGGCCCTGGTCGAAGCCGAGGACAAGGTAGAGGCTTTTGCCGTGGGCGGTGCGGACTATATCGCCAAGCCGTTCCAGCCCGAGGAACTCCATGCCCGGGTGCAGATTCATTTAAAAAATCGCTCCTTGCAGCGCCAACTGCTCCGGCACAATATGGAGCTGCAACAGCTTGTGGCGGAACAAACCCGTGAGCTGGTCGATGCCCATCAGCGATTGCACCTTGCCCTGCGTGCCGCAAAAGCCGGCACCTGGGAATGGGATCTGCAGACCCAGAAGAATTACTGGTCTGAAGAGCTGTGGAATCTTTTCCGCATCAAGCCAAACAGTTGCGAACCTTCTTACGATACGTGGATTGAGTCGATCCATTGGGATGACCGCGAAAAGACGGCTAAAATCGTTCGGGAGGCATCCCAAAAGGGGGTGCGATTCAGTATCGAATGGCGGGTGGCCGGTTGTATCGATTCGGAGTGCTGGCTGATGTCCTATGGTCAGCCCTTGTTCGATGCCGGGGGAAGGATAGAACGCTACATCGGCATCGTCCTGGACATCACCGAGCGCAAGCAGGCTGAAGAAGAAACACTCAGAATGCATGCAGAACTCCAGCAAAAACAGAAAACGGAGGCCATCGGATCGCTTGCCGGCGGCATCGCCCATGATCTGAACAATATACTGTTTCCAGTCTGCGGGCTTTCGGAGTTGCTCCTTGAAGACTTTCCAGCCAACAGTACCGCGTATGAAATGATGCAGCAGATTCATCGGTCCGTGCTACGTGGCAGTAATCTGGTTAAGCAGATACTGGCTTTCAGCCGGCGGTCCAATCCAGAGAAAATGCCCATCCGGATTCAGCCGGTTCTAAAAGAGGTACTGAATCTGGTGCGATCCACACAGTCTCGAAATATCGAAATGACATCCCGGATCAGTCCAGACTGTGGGATGGTGGCGGCAGATCCCACTCAGATGCATCAGGTGATGATAAATCTGATTACCAACGCCTGTCATGCGGTTGAGGAAATCGGGGGGACCATCCATGTCGAGCTGAAAAAAACAGACATCAGCTCGGTTGCCGAAAAAGCGGCATTGCCTTTTAATACATTGCCGGTTGGCCGATACGCCTGCATCTGTGTGACTGACACTGGGATCGGCATCGACAAAACCGTGATCGACAAAGTATTCACCCCGTATTTCACCACCAAGCCGCAGGGAAAAGGAACGGGGCTTGGGCTGTCCGTGGTGCTTGGCATCGTCAAGGAACACGGCGGGGATATCCGGGTTACCAGCGAGATCGGGAAGGGGACGACGTTCAGTGTCTATCTGCCCCTTCTTGAAGACCTCGGGGAAAGTCCGCCCGACATTGTTGTCCGGCAGTATCCAACCGGCAGCGAACGTATTCTGGTGGTCGATGACGAAGGCCCGATCCTGCACATGGAGCAGTTGATGCTCGAAAAACTCGGCTATCGGACAACTGCATTTACGAGCAGTCTGGAAGCGCTGGCGGCTTTTAAAGCCGATCCCAACGGTTTTGATCTGGTGATCAGCGATCGGGGCATGCCGAACATGACCGGAGAGCAACTGGCCAAGGAATTGATGGCGATTCGGCCGGGAATGCCGATCATTCTCTGTACGGGTTTTGGCAATGAAACCGATGAACTGCACGCTATGGGCATGGGTATCAAGGGCTTTCTCATAAAGCCCGTGGCAAAAGCGGATCTGGCTGCAACGGTCAGAAATGTGCTGGATAAGGATGGTGTCGGACAGTGAATTGCATGGTGGTAATCAGAGACGTTCCTGCCAGAGAGCATCGATGCCGCGATGATTGAGTCTCAAAACGAATTTTGAGATAATCGCCGAGTAAAATAAGCATTGACATAAGATTCGATTTTGGTTTAGAAAAACGAAGCTGTAACTGAATGAAAATACAAAAAAAACAAGTTGATCACCGCTAAGAATGAAAATGACTTCTCACATAAAAACAGGTGTGGTCTTTCTTTTTCATGTGTTTCGTGGTTTAAGACTTATTTTCATGAAGATGACAATATCTGTCCGTTCATACGATAATCCCATAACGAGGATAACAAAATGGCAGGGGGTTTTTGGGCCAAGAAGTGCTTTTCAGTGGTGGTCGCCGTTGCTTTAATGCAAATTATTCTATCCAGTCATATAGTTGCAGCAGAAGAAATCAAGATTGGCATCATGGTCCCCATCACCGGTCCGGAAGCGGCTTTTGGTAAAGACATGGAAAACGCCATCCTGCTGGCGGTTTCTGAAATCAATGCCGGTGGCGGAATCCTGGGCAAAGATGTAACGACTTCAACCAGCGATGAAGCCTGTGATCCAAAGCAGGCAACCGTCGCCGCCGACAATCTGGTTGCCGAAGGCGTGGTGGCCGTGGTTGGCGGATACTGCTCTCCGGCCACCGCACCCACATTGAAGATTTTCGCCGATGCCGGTGTTCCCTTCGTCATTGCGGCGGCCAATTCCAGCAAACTGACCGGCGCCAATCCGGGAAACGGTTTTCAGATCAACAGCTCGGGAATCGATCAGGCGATGACGGCGGTCCATCTTTTCAAGGAAAAGCGAATCCGGAAACTGGCCATCATTCATCAGGGTGATGGCTATTCCGCGGATTTATCCGCCCTGACCGAGAAAAAATGGAAACAGATGGGCCATGAAGTGGTTGCCGTTGAAGTGGCTGCCAAAGGAGAGCAGAGCTACGCGGCGCTCGTGAACCGCCTGAGGCATAAATCACCGGATGCCGTTTTCTGGACAGCCTATTGTGCGGATGGCGCACTCGTCATCAAACAGCTTCGTCAGGGCGGATTCAGCAAGTTGATCGCCGTTGGTGACGGCTCCAATTCTCCCAAGCTGATGGAACTTGCTGGCAAAGCCGCTGAAGGCGTTTATTGCTTCTCGAATCCCATGGTTGAATATCTGCCGGGTTCCAGAACATTTATCGAGAGTTACCGGAAAAAATTCAATCTGGAGCCCGGTCCTTACTCTGCCCTGGCATATGACGGCATGAACCTTCTGGCGGACGCCATTACCCGAGCGGGCGCCGCAGACAAGGCCGCCATTGCCAAAGCCCTGAAAGAAACCAGGGAATTCAAGGGAATCGCCGGCCCCATTTCCTTTAAACCCGATAACACGCTGGCCAGAAGCAATTTTGTCGTGCTGATTGCCAAAGGAAATACCTGGGCGCTTTATAAGTAAATTATTTTGACCGCTAACCGGCATACGGAGCAGCCCTGCTGAAAATGGTGATGCCGTATGCCTTTTTTATTCAAACAGCGGGTTCTTTTTGCGTCATATCCCGAAAAAGTGATTGAATACGAAAACGACTGGAGGGGAAGATGCCTGTATTCGTATGGACTGGAAAAGACAAAGCCGGAAAGATTCAGAAAGGGGAGATGGAGGCGCTCAGCCAGCAGGCGGTAAAATCCAATCTGTCAAAACTTCGCATCACACCGACACGTGTCAAGGAAAAACCCAAGGATATTTTTGAAAATGTTTCATTTCTGCAGCCCAAGGTTGTCGAAAAAGATGTGATCCTGTTTGCCAGACAGTTTTCCACCATGATCGATGCCGGGCTTCCCATCGTGCAATGTCTGGAAATTTTGCTGAGTCAGCAGGAAAACAAGACGTTCAAGAAGATGCTCAAAGATATCAAGGAATCGGTTGAAAGTGGTACCACGCTGGCGGAAGCGCTTAAAAAATTTCCCAAGCAGTTTGACGATCTCTTCGTGAACATGATCGCCGCCGGAGAAGCCGGTGGTATTCTGGATACCATTTTAAGGCGTCTGTCCGGATATATGGAAAAGGCCGCCAAACTAAAAGCCAAGGTCAAGGGCGCCATGACATATCCGCTTGTCACTCTGGTGATTGCCTTTATCGTACTGGCTGTTATTCTGGTTTTTGTCATTCCGGTTTTCCAGCAAATGTTCGCCGATTTCGGCAAGGAACTGCCTCTGCCCACCCAGATTGTTGTGGCCATGAGTGAATTCGTCAAGAGCAAGATACTCTACATCCTGGGCGGCATCGTCATTTTTATTTTCGCCTTCAAACGGTTTTACAATACGCCCAAAGGCCGGATTCTGATGGACAGGTTTGCGCTGTCGGTTCCGGTTGTGGGACTTCTGATTCGAAAGGTTGCGGTGGCCAAGTTCACCCGTACCATGGGAACCATGCTTTCCAGCGGCGTCGCCATCCTGGATGCGCTGGATATCACGGCCAAGACATCCGGCAACAAGACCATCGAAGGCGCCCTGTACAATGTGCGTTCCTCGATCGCAGAGGGGCAGACCATGGCTGAGCCGCTGTCGGAAAGCAGTGTGTTTCCGTCGATGGTCTGTCAGATGATCTCTGTTGGGGAATCCACCGGCGCGCTGGATGCCATGTTGGGCAAAATTGCGGATTTTTATGATGAGGAAGTGGATCAGGCCGTTGAAAATCTCACTTCCCTGATCGAGCCCTTCATGCTGGTGTTTCTGGGCGTAACCATCGGGGGGCTGGTCGTTGCCATGTACCTGCCGATATTCAAACTGGCCGGGGCCATTTCCGGCTGATCCGGCGGCCCAACGCAACATACATGGAAACCCTTGTTCACACTGACAATGATCTGCTGAAAAAAATCAAATGGTTGATGTTTTTCAGAGCCATTTTTACCGTGTTGCTGCTGATATCGACGATCATTGTACAGTACCGACAACAAATCAGTTTTCAGAATCCTCAACTGCTGTTGGTGTATGGCATCAATGCCGTGGTGCTGGTTCTCTCGATTGGATATGCCGTCATCCTTCGGTATGACATGTATATTCAACCCCTCGCCAATCTTCAGGTTATTGTCGATACAGCCGTCGTGTCTTTGGTTGTGTTTTCAACTGGCTGTTATTCAAGCATATATTCTTTTTTGTATCTTCTGGTCATCGTCTGTTCAAGTATGCTGCTTTCCCGCAAAGGCAGCATGTTCATCGCTGCGTTATCGAGTATTCAGTACGGCCTGATGGTCGAGCTTGAATATTACCACATTCTCAAACCCTTTGTTCCCAACCCGTCCCAGTTGATGAGCGATGATCTGACGTTGGTAACCTATAAGATCGTCATTACCATGATCGCCTGCTTTGCCGTGGCATGGCTCAGCAGTTTTCTGGCCGAGCAGACCAGAATTTCCCGGCAGGAGCTGCGGGCCATGGAAACGCATGTCCGGCGTGTTGAACAAATGGCTTATATGGGGGAGATGGCTGCGGGGCTGGCGCATGAAATCAGAAATCCGCTGGCATCCTTGACCGGGTCCATACAAATATTGAAAGAAGAATGTCGGTTGCTGCCGGATCAGGAAAAACTGATGCGAATTGTCTTGCGGGAGGCGGACCGGCTGGGCTCCCTGGTAAGCGATTTCTTGTTGTTTGCAAGACCGCCGTCAGGAAATATTTCAGAAATTCTGGTGGAAGATGTCGTGTTGGAGACGCTGGCGCTGTTTGAAAATGATGCCAGCCGCTCCCGGAGGGTTTCGATAACCACAGATCTGATTCCCGATGTCAGGATCGCCATGGATCCGATTCATTTCCGACAGATTCTCTGGAATATTCTGCTGAACGCCGCTGAAGCCATTCAGGATGGGGGCAATATTCATATCCGCATGAAGAACCTGCAAAACGGGCTGGTGGAGGTTCAAATCACGGATACAGGGCAGGGGATTTCTCCTGAGCACATCCAGTTGATTTTCAATCCTTTTTTTACGACCAAAGCCGGCGGCACCGGGCTTGGACTTTCCATTGTCCATCGCCTTCTCGAATCGTATGGGGGGCGTCTGGATGTGGAAAGCCGAATCGACCAGGGAACGATGATGACCCTGAAATTGAAGAAAAAAGTGGCCAAGGGATAGAAGTATGAAGAGAATAGCTTCCTCTTTTGGAAAAAAGGGGTCTGAGTATCGCTATCTGCAGATAGCCTGGCTGTGGACCATCGGATTCACGATATTCCGGCTGATTTATTCCGGAACATTCCTCCTGATTCCGGATGAGACCAATTACTGGCAGTGGAGCCGTTACCTGGACTGGGGCTACCATGATCAGGCGCCGCTGATCGGCTGGGCCATCCGGCTCTCCACCTGGATTTTCGGCCAGACCGAGCTGGCTGTCCGCCTGCCGTCGGTATTGTCCGTCGGCATTGCCTCCGGGTATCTGGTTGCAATGGCAAGCCGGTGGATGGGCCCCCGCATTGCACTGTCTACGGCCATTTTGACCCAGTCCATTCTTGAATTCAATGTCGGTGGTCTGCTGGCGACCCCGGACGGAATTCAGGCTGCGGCCTGGGCAGGGGCGGCTTATCATGTGGCCCGGGCTTATGAATCGGATACCTGGACCCAGTGGTTACTGGGTGGCGTATGGTTCGGGATCGGGATGCTCGGCAAGTTCACTATGGTGGTATTTTTACCGGGCGCTTTGCTATATGGTCTGCTTTCCCCGATTCACCGACGTCGTCTGGCGGGCATTCGCCCCTATGTGGGGGTACTTGCTGGATGCCTGATGTTTTTTCCGGTCATTGTCTGGAACGCCCGGCATAACTGGAATTCCGTCAGGCATGTGGCCTTTATCGGTGGCGCCAACGAGCCATTTGCCCTGCATTTGAATTTTCTGGGGGATTTTGTGGGATCTCAGGCAGCGCTGCTGTCTCCGATCGTATTTATCCTGGCGATCTGGGCCTGGGTGCGGGTCATCAAAAAAGACTATCCGCCCGGAAACTGGCTTTACCCGTATCTGTTTTGGATATCGTTTCCCATGATCGCCGGCTTTCTCCTGCTGAGCCTTCGCAGCCGGATTTATGGAAACTGGCCCGGCGCCGGCTATCTGACCACGGCCGTACTGACGGCGGCCTATTTTGGCGCTCAGGGCAGTGGTCGTATCGGTCGGCGGATGTGGAACTGGGGGATCGGGCTCGCTTACGGGATGACGGTGCTGGTTTTGATACATGCTGTCTGGCCGATTCTGCCAATTCCGGTGGATCTCGACCGAGCCGCCGGGGAGATTGCCGGTTGGGATCAACTGGGAAAAGCCGCCGGAAAACTGTCTGCGCAGATGCCGAATCCTCATCGCACCTTTATTTTCGGTCTCAGCTATCAGGTGGCCAGCGAACTGGCGTTTTACACGCCGGGCCAGCCCCGAACCGTTTCGATCAACCGCTGGGAGCGGCCCAATGTCTATGACTACTGGTGGACGGATGCAGACATTATGGGATGGGACGGCATCGGCGTCACCTACGATTCCCAGAGCCAGACCCGGCTGAACCAGGTGTTCGAGCAGGTGGATCAGCCGGTGGAACTAACTGTTTTTCGAAAGAAATCGGATGCAAAACCGGTTAAAACCTTTTATCTGTACCGGTGTTACGGGTTCAAGGGCGGACTTCGGTGGATTCCGGAGGATGCTTCCGATATCCGGAGCATATAAGCGGCTTCGGGTTTAAGCGGGGGTAGATTCTGACAGCGGATCCGAAATGAGCCTGCCCACACGCATGTTCACATACCCCTTTATCCGGTCGATGACACCACCCAATCTGAACAATCCCGTCATGAAATCAATTTGATCGAGACATACGTCAAAAAAGAAGCGACAAAAATATTTGATGGGACAAGTTGCCTGGGAGGAAAAATGAAAAAGCGGATACTGTACGGCGTGGCCAATTACGAAGAAATTGTGGCCGAGAATGGGTATTTTGTAGATAAAACCCAGTATATTTCTCTGCTTGAGACCATCAAGAACCCGGTGTTTCTTCGTCCCCGGCGCTTTGGCAAATCCCTGTGGTGCCGGATTCTGGAATGCTATTACAGTATTCAGCTCAAAGACCGATTCGAGGAATTATTTGCCGACACCTGGATCGGAAAAAATCCAACACCGTTAAGAAATGCTTTTATGGTGCTGCACCTGGATTTTTCCGTTGTCGAAATGGTAAATGATCCTGAGATGATAAAGAAAAACTTCAACCAGGTGTGTAACGGGAAAATGGACGGGCTGGTTGGGCTTTGCAATGACTGGTTTCAGGGGAAATCGATCATCGATTTTGAAAAAAGCGCCACATTAAACCTGGAGATTCTGTTGCGTCAGATCAATCAACATCGTCTTCCCCCGCTTTATGTCATTATCGATGAATACGACAACTTTGCCAATCAACTCATCACTGGCCGAAAGGATGATCTGTACCGGAAGATTACTGCAGATGGCGGGTTTTTGAAGACTTTTTTTAAAACCCTTAAAGAAGGCCGAAAAACCGGAGCCATCGCCAATGTGTTTATTACGGGCGTTCTGCCCATCACCATGGATGAGCTGGCATCGGCGTTCAACATCGCCAGATTCATTACCCTGGAACAAAAGTTCGAGAACATGCTGGGTTTCACCCAGTCCGAGCTGGATGGGCTGCTGAACGAGATATTCAAAGACTATGACCTGGATTCCGGGTTGCGTCATCAGGTGAACGCGCTCATGCGCACCCATTACAACGGGTATCATTTTGTGTCTCATGATGGAGAAGCCATCTACAATTCGACCCTGGTCAGT
>CAJBLH010000263.1 GCA_903953895.1 uncultured Desulfobacteraceae bacterium
ATTTCTTTTGCGCTAAGAGTACCCCTGCGCGTATTTATCGACCGCCATGAGGCGCTGATCACTGCCATCGGCGTAGTCCTTGCCCGATACCCGGCCGTCTTACCGAACAAACCCGAATGTCCGCCGGGGTCTGTGGCGGAATTGCGTCCTTTACTGGAGCGATTGAAGTTACTTATGACGCGTAAAGAACCCCTGCCCTGCAAGAAAATCATGGAAGAGTTATCGCAAAGACGATGGTCTGAAGGCCATGAAACAGCCTTGGCGGAAGTACACCGCCTGGTTCAACGATACCGCCTTGCGGAAGCACTAACCCTCGTCAATAAAGAATTTAAAGATGTCATGGAAAAAAGGGAGAAAAGAGATGATGACTGAGCCAAGACCGACCCTGCTGGTGGTGGATGATGCGGTGACCAATATCGACATGCTCCTTGAGACCCTGGGCGAAGACTACACCATGATCGTTGCAAGCAACGGCGCCGATGCCCTGGATAGCGTGAAAGAAGCCCGACCGGATTTGATCCTGCTGGATGTAATGATGCCAGGGATGGATGGCTTTGAAGTCTGTCGCCGTCTGAAGGATGATCCGACCACATCTGATATCCCGATCATTTTTATCACCGCCTTGAACGAGATAAAAAACAAGATCAAGGGGTTTTCCGTCGGCTGTGTGGATTATGTGACCAAGCCATTCCAGCCCGATGAGATCCGCGCTCGCGTGGTTACGCACCTGGAACTCTGCCGCGCAAAACGCAAACTACAGCAATCCTACGACAAACTCCGTGAAACGGAAATGCAGCGCGACGGCCTGATGCAAATGATAGTTCACGACATGCGCTCGCCGTTATTCGTCATCCTTGCCAACCTGGAAATAGCGGAAATGGAGCCTCTTCCGAAAGATGCCACTGCTTGTATTGATAGCGCCCTAAGCGCCACCGGCATACTCATGGAGATGATATCCACTCTCCTGGATGTTGGCAAGATGGAGGCGGAAAAGATGACGCTGGATTTTTCAGTGGTTGACATAAGCGATCTGGCGGGGGAGACAATTCGGATGCTCGAACCTCTCCGGGGCCAACGCAGGCTTACCCTTACATCTCCTGAGAAAATGGAGATATTCGCAGGCGACACAAATCTGATCAGGCGTGTCCTCCAGAACCTCATCAGCAACGCGCTAAAGTTCACCGACAAGGATAAGGGTATCATTACTGTCTTCATTGAGATCGCGACCAAGGACAAGATGCGTGTATCGGTTGTAGATAACGGCGATGGAATTCCCCTTGAATATCGTGAGAAGGTATTTGACAAATTCTGCCAGGTGGCGGCGCACAAACAGAGTATGAGCTATTCGACCGGTCTCGGCCTGACATTCTGCAAGCTGGCCGTTGAAGCACACGGCGGCAAGATCGGATTGGAAAGCGAGATGGGCAAGGGAAGTACGTTCTGGTTCGAACTGCCGCGAAGATAGCGAGAGTATAACACTTAAACTTTCTTATATAAATGTAGCTTGAAAGGATAAAAATGGAAAAACACGTCTTTACCATCCCCAATATCTCCTGCGGTCACTGCGTCATGGCCATTAAAAACGAACTGACTGAAATAAAAGAGATTGTTTCGGTTGAAGGAAATCCTGCTGAAAAAAAGATCACCGTTGAATGGAATGCGCCTTTAACGTTGGAGAAAATACAGGATATTTTAAAGGACATTCATTATCCGGCGACCGCATGATGCGGCTTCAATCGATTTTTGTAACGCAAAAAGGTGAATACCATGACTGACACACCTTCTCTGCCCCATACTGCCAAGATTGATTTTCCCATTACAGGTATGACCTGTGCCAATTGCGCCATGAACATTGAACGGGCCCTGACCCGTAAAGTGCCGGGCATTACGAAGGCATCGGTCAATTTTGCAACTGAGCGGGTTTTTGTCGAATATGACCCGATGGCCGCCAGCATCGATGACATGGCGACCGCCATTGAAAAGGCCGGATTCAAAGCCTTATTCCAGGAAGACGAATCCGAAGGGTCGGAGGATTTTGAACAGATTGCCCGAAACGCTGAAATTCAGGATCAGACCCGAAAATTTATCGTCGGCATCCTGTTCGCTCTGCCTCTTTTTCTCTGGAGCATGGCCCGGGATTTCGAATTGATCGGGCACTGGAGCCATGCGGCGTGGGTAAACTGGGTGTTTTTGTTTCTGGCGTCGCCGGTTCAGTTTTATACAGGCTGGGATTATTATGTGGGCGGAATCAAAAGCATCCGGAATCAAAGCGCCAATATGGATGTTCTGGTGGCCCTGGGATCTTCGGTTGCATACTTTTATTCACTGGCGCTTCTGATTTTTCCCGGACTGGGGGATCATGTGTATTTTGAAACCTCGGCGGTGATCATCACCCTGATCAAGCTGGGCAAGATGCTGGAATCGCGGACCCGGGGAAAAACAGGCGGCGCCATTCGAAAACTCATCGGGCTGCGACCCTCCACGGCCACCGTTTTGACGGACCGTGCAGAAACCGAAGTTCCAATCGCACGGGTCCAAATGGGGGATATCCTTCTGGTGCGTCCCGGAGAGCGGCTTCCGGTTGACGGCATTGTCCTGGAAGGCCATTCCTCCGTAGATGAGTCCATGCTGAGCGGTGAGCCCATGCCGGTGGGCAAAACCCCGGGCAGCAGCGTTACCGGCGGCACCATCAACGGACATGGCCTGTTGAAATTCAGGGCCACCCGCGTGGGAAAAGCCACGGCCCTTGCCCAGATTATCCGCCTGGTTCAAGAAGCCCAAGGAAGCAAAGCCCCGATTCAGGCTCTGGCGGATCGGATTGCAGCCATTTTTGTTCCAGCCATTATCGCCGTCGCCATTCTCACTTTTTTTCTGTGGTGGGGGTTTACCGGCCAATTTGTGCCGGCCATGATCCGGATGGTGGCGGTTCTGGTTATCGCCTGCCCCTGCGCCCTGGGGCTGGCCACGCCGACAGCCATCATGGCTGGAACCGGAAAAGGTGCAGAAAAAGGCATTCTGTTCAAAAACAGTCAGGCCCTTGAAATGGCAACCCGGATCACCACCATCATCCTGGATAAAACCGGCACCATCACCCTGGGAAAACCCTCTGTCACCACCGTCATGCCGTTCGTCGGCTCAGACAGAACCCCCGATCAGTTGCTGGAAATGGCGGCTTCAATTGAAAAAGGGTCCGAACACCCTCTGGGGAAAGCCATTGTGAAAGAGGCATTGAAAAAAGGACTCGTTTTGGCTGATCCGGAAAATTTCAAATCCACCAGCGGCGCCGGTGTGGAAGCCGTTGTTCGGGGGGGGCGGGTCAAGGTGGGAAAACCCGACTGGTTTTCTGAAATCGCCACCCTTCAAAAACGCGATAAGATGGCGATTGCAGGGCTTCAATCCAGCGGCAACACCGTCATGGTGGTTTCTGTCGAAGGCCGGCTGTGGGGACTGATCGCCGTATCCGATACCCTGAAACCCGAATCCGCTGGTGCGATCCAGGAGCTTCACCGCCAGAATCTGAAAGTCATCATGCTGACCGGCGACAGCCGGAATACGGCGACCAGCATTGCCCGGCAGGTCGACATCGAGAATGTGGAAGCCGAAGTCCGGCCCGAAGAAAAATCATCCGTTGTAAAAGCCTGGCAGGAAAAAGGTGAAAACGTGGCCATGGTTGGAGACGGTATCAATGACGCTCCGGCCCTTGCTCAGGCGGATGTGGGATTTGCCATCGGAACCGGAACAGACGTTGCCATCGAGACCGCCGATGTCATTTTATCGAGTGGCAGCCTGACAGGAATTTTACGCGCCATCCAGTTGAGCCGGCTCACCATGAAAACCATCCGTCAGAACCTGTTCTGGGCCTTTTTTTACAATATTGTTCTTATCCCCATAGCGGCGGGGATTCTCTATCCTTTCGAGTTCTTTCCGGCAATGCTGAGACAGCTTCACCCCATTCTGGCAGCCCTGGCAATGGCTTTCAGCAGCATATCGGTGGTATTGAACAGCCTTCGCCTTTACCAGAGCCGGATCGAATAACCCTATCGCGCTATCGCATGAATTTCCTGAAGAAACTCCCGGCTGGGCGCCGCCAGAAATGGCCCGTTTAAAAGCGTTTCCTTGTTGTAGCAGAGGGGATTGCCATCCAGATCCACCACCACGCCGCCGGCTGCCAGCACCACGGCATGACCGGCGGCCGTGTCCCACTCCCAGGTCGGGCCGAGTCTTGGATATAAATCCGCTTCGCCTGCCGCAACCGCACAGAATTTCAAAGAGCTTCCCCGCAGAATGCTTTGAGTGGCGGGAAGCCGCTGGATAAAAGTCTCCAATTCATCCGAAGGATGAGATCGACTTTGAACGACGCGCAGGGCCGTTTCCGGCATCTGCACCGGAATCTTCAATTGGGTTTTAGTGCCCCGAAAATTTCGATAACACCCTTTTTGAACATCCGCCAGATACAGATCATCCAGCGCCGGTACATACACGACACCCAGTATCGGCACATGATTGCAGATCAGGGCGATATTGACAGTGAAATCATCGTTTCGCTTGATGAACTCCTTGGTGCCGTCCAGCGGATCCACCAGCCAGAAACGATCCCAGTCTTTTCGTACCGCGTATGAAACAGATTTGCCTTCTTCAGACAACACAGGAATATCCGGATATGCCGCCTGAAGCCCATCAGCGATAATCCGGTGAGAGCGCATATCGGCAAGCGTCAACGGAGACTTGTCTGCTTTGTGATCTACTGAAAAATCCGTGTGATAAACCTCCAGAATCGCCCTGCCGGCTTCGACGGCCAGACGTCCGATATCATCCAGGAATGCGGGTGGGTGCTGCATTGTTTCCTCCAACGTTTTTTTATTCATCGCTTTTCTCCCTTCAACGCCGCACGGTTTAAAAATACCGACTGTACGGTTTGCTGTTGCAATTGTAAATATATTTCTATAGAAAATCGAGAACCTATGTTTCTCCCCAGCAGCAGGTTTTTTTCATCGGCGGAACCTGCAGAATATGGAAAACACGCTGATGGAACTGCGAGAAAATACTATGCCGGAATTTGTAACATCTCTCTACCCTACCCGCCTCCGCGGCGTCAATCTCGGCGGCTGGCTGTTACTTGAAAAATGGATGAAACCAAGCCTCTTCGAGGGGCTTGCGGCTACAGACGAAACCACATGGTGCGTGGAACGGGGAAAGGAAGCGCCAATGCGGCTGCGTACTCATTGGGAAAGTTTCATCACGCGCGATGATTTTAAGTGGCTGGCCGGTGTGGGCATCAATACGGTGCGAATCCCGCTCGGCCACTGGATATTCGGCCCGCCTTATCCGTATCATGACAAGTATGGCGATAATCCGCATCCTTTTGTCGAAGGCGGCATCCATATCCTGGACCGCGCCTTTGACTGGGCCGCGGAACTCGACATTCACATATTACTCGACCTTCATGCGGCCCCGGGTTGCCAGAACGGCTTCGACAACGGCGGTATCAAGGATATCTGTGAATGGCACACCCGTGAGGAATACATCACGCATTCGGTGGATGTGCTGGGGCGGCTTGCCGAACGCTATTGTTCAGCCCCTGCCCTTTACGGCATTCAACTGCTCAACGAACCGCGCTGGGACGTTCCCACGGAAATTCTCAAAGCCTATTACCTGCGCGCTTACAACGCGATCCGCAAGCACTGCCCGCCGGAACGCACGGCGGTCGTCTTTCACGATGGTTTCCGATCACACCGCGAATATCTCGGCTTTATGCAGCCGCCGGAATATCAGAATGTAATTTACGACATCCACCGTTATCAGTGCTTCGATCGGGCGGAAATCGAAATGGACATACACGGCCATTTGCACAGGGCTGGAGGTGATTGGCGGCAGGAAGTCGATACCATTCATCGCGAACTGATGCTTCCCACGATCGTGGGCGAATGGAGCCTGGGGCTCGACCTGGAAGTCGTATCGCTCTGGGCCGAGGGACCGTTCGATCATGCGCTGAGGCACATGGACACGTTTCAGCAGAATGTCGCCTATTGCGCTTACGGCGCCGCCCAGATTCTAACCTTCGAGCATTATCACGGCTGGTTCTTCTGGAGCTATCGCACCGAGACCACTCCGGAGTGGTGCTTCCGCGAGTGTGTTGAAAGAGGATGGCTGCCGCCGCGATTTCAATGAGCAACGCTGCTTTCGTTAATTACACCGGCGCCACGGAACGATTCAAGATAAAGACTTTCAGAAAATTCATTTCGCAAGGCAGCAGGGAGGAAATAGGCCTTTTTCGGCCATTTTCGACCGATAACATAGCGAAACTATTTCTCTGAATGTCGAATAGCACATTGTAAAGGAGCATATCAGTGATAGGCATGCCGCGCTTAGAAATGTTAAAAAAATATTGACATTCAAAATTATATTCATGATAAAAGACAAACTCTCGTTTATGAATCATGAATTAAACTGTAGTCTATCCACATTCACAATTAGATTATGATATTTTACCGTCTAATAGTTCAACACAGGCTGATAATTCAATAAATTTATTAACTCACTGAAAGGAGAAAAAAATGCTGAAATTCAAACTTGTAATCGGTATGTGCTTGGTTTTTTTAATTCTTGGCATTACTTGTTCATTTGCGCAGACCGCGGCGGATGCAAAGGCAAAGGCGCAAGAGCGTATCAAAGCCATGGATACCAACAAGGACGGGCAGATCAGCAAGGAGGAATTCATGGCTACCTGCAAAGGAACCAACTGCAACCAGCGATTTGATACCCTCGATACCAATAAGGATGGATTTTTAACCAAAGAAGAGGCTCAAGCGAATGCTGCAACCGCCAAAGAAAAGGCGGCAACCGCCAGAGAGAATTTTAAAAATAAAGCACAGTCGGGTCAGCAACCGGCAAATTAATCCACATCTGTGCTGCTCAGGTTCTCAACAATAATTGAGCGAACAGTGGATTTCATTAAAATCCAAAGGTATTTCAACGCCTCATGTTTTTGTTTCAGCGCCTGACAAAACAGATACCTCATTGAAATGGATGTTCCGGTATTTTCTAATTGTATATATCCACCTGAAACACAGGGTCCGGAACCTGCAGGAACATCCATATCTTCATGATAAATTTCAACGCCGGCCGCCTGATCTCAGGATTCGATTTACGGGTTAACCCCGCCGGTACTCCCCCCTTTTCCCATTTCAATACAAAAATCCCAGCAGCCACAGCGGGATTTTGTTTCATACGCCATCTCTTTGTCATCGTCTCTGAGTACAAAACTTTCCGCAATGTCAGCAATCTGAATTTAATTTTTCGGTAGATTCGATTTGCAATCTTTGCCTCTTTGCGGAGAAATTAAAATCGGTCAGCCACCGCACTTTCTCCTTTCTTCTCTGTGAAGAAAATGTTAGTTTTCAAGAAATGACAGGAGTGCAACCGTTTTAAAGAGTATAACCGAACAGGTTTTGGTACCCGTTATTCCCCCATTTTTTTTCAAAAAGCAGCAGAAATGTACCCGTTCGTTAATGCGGCGGTTGAACCCCGTTTTCAGTAGAACACCGGAGTCTACCAATATTTCATGATCTCGATTCCACCCCAACTTCGTTTGAGTTTGAAAAATCACCAGTGGGCTTTTCTGTTCCTGGTTTTTTTTCTGACAGGATTGATTGGATTCATGATGGTGTCCAATTATCGCTCACAAACAGCGCTTAAACAATCGGCGCTGAACCAGATCAGGCTGGATCTGACTCGCCAAGCTTCCACCATTGGATTTTTCTTTGCCGAACGTCTGCAAGACCTTGAAGACCTCGATAGCCGAAAGGAATTGCAGGCTTTTTTTATAAACATGGACCTTGGAATGTCCATGGCTTATGGATTGAAAGTTAGTCTGGTTGAAATCTATCAGATGCTTAAACAACTGAAGGAAGATCGACGGATCGGCGGAGAATTAATATATTCCAGGTTGTCGTTCATCGATGACCAAAAGCATATACTGGTCGACACCCAAGCAGGAATTCTACCGCCCCCTCTTTCCTCGGACACGGCTGAAGGTCCCGTCGATAATCCGAAAGGCGTTGAAATCCATTTTAACCCGCATCAGTCTCCACCCAGTGTCAACATCACAACATTCCTGTTTTTTAAGAACAGATATGTCGGGCAGATCATTGCCTGGATTTCCCTGGATCGGATATATCATCATCTCGTCAAACAGTCAGGAGACGAGCCTTTACATGGCCGGTTTCTTTACACCGATCTACAGGTGATAACCGATGATTTTCCATTGGATGTCCTCCCTTTTTCAGCGATTACTCAGATTGATAAGCTGATTCAGAATCAAATCGATTTTTTTGATGTCATGTATCTCGACACCCATCACAAAGAGATGTTGATCTTTGGTTCTAAAATCCCCAATACCCATTTTTATCTGCTGCGGGTATTGCCGCGTAAAGAGGTAGTTAACGGCATGTTGCCTTGGCAATTGCTGTTGCTGCTGGGATCTTTGATGCTATTGGTGCTCGGCGGTTTGCTGGCGGTCTGGATATTGAGCAGCAAAAGTCTTGCCCTGCAGATTCATATAGCTGAGTCCGCTATCCGGGAAACATCTATTGCAGAAAAAAACCATCAACTTCAAATTGAGATTGAACAGAAAAACCTGTTTGAAGAATCGCTTTTGAAATCCGAGAGAAAATATCGAAACCTCTTCGATAATATTAAAGATTTTATCTATACACATGATCTGCATGGCCGATTTTTAACCATTAATCCAGCAGTAGGACATCTGCTCGGGTATAAGCCGGTGGAAATGATCGGCTGTTTTGTGGCGGATTTCATGCCTATGAAAATAAGATCGGCGTTTTTCAACGATTACCTGACAGAAATCATAACGACCGGTTCACACCAGGGAATATCAATATTTATTGATAAAAATGGGTTTTTCCATAAGATTGAATACACCAATTCTCTGGTTACAGAAAACAACATCGGAGTCTATGTCCGCGGGTCAGGCCATGACATCACAGAATTTAAACGAGCTGAGGCGCTTCTGCTGGAGCACAGAGCGCACCTGAAAACCATCATGGACTCCCTTCGTGCAGGCATTGTCATCATCGATCCGGAATCCTTTCACATCGTTGATGCTAATAGCTACACCCTGGAAAAGCTGAATGCCACTATCGAAGAAATCAAAGATCAGCCTTGCAGCAGATATTTTTCCTGCTCAGGTGAAAAGAGCTGCCCATTCAATCACGGTACTGGAACAAGTTGTAATTTTGAAGGTCAGTTGATGAACAAGAAAGGGGAGTCGATACCCGTCATCAAAACGGTGGTGTCGCTCCGACGGGAAGAAAAAAATTACCTGCTGGAGAGTTTTCTGGATATTTCTGAAAGCAAACAATATGAACAGGAATTGCTCAGGTTGAAGGAACAGGCCGAAGCCAATAGCCGGGAACTATCTCAGAGCAACGATGAACTGAATCAGGCCATCGAAACTGCCAATCGGATGGTTCTGGAAACCGAGGTGGCCACCGCTGCCAAAAGTCATTTTCTGGCGAACATGAGCCATGAAATCCGAACTCCCCTCAATGCCATCATCGGGATGGCGGAACTGCTGGCTGAAACTGATTTATCGCAGAAACAACGCGGATATGTGTCGATTTTTCAATCTTCCGGCGAAAATCTGCTGCATCTGATCAATGACATATTGGATATGTCCAAAATTGAGTCAGGACATCTTCTGCTGGAATATCTTGAATTCAACCTTTTGGAACTAATGACAGACATCTGTACCATTTTACAGATCCAGGGCAGCCATAAAGGTCTTGCTACCAGTTGCTCCATCGATTCCAAAATCCCGGTTCGCCTGCTGGGGGATTCAAGTCGGTTAAGACAGGTATTGATGAACCTGATAGGAAATGCCTTGAAGTTTACAGAGCAAGGATCCATTACGATCTCCGTGCAACATAATTTTCCAACCGAAGAAGGAGCTGATTCGTCAAACCCGCAAACAGTGACACTGGAATTCAGTATCCGGGACACGGGTGTGGGTATTCCGAAAAACAAACTGCGAACTATTTTCGATGCTTTTACGCAGGTAGACCCATCCGTCACTCGTCGCTATGGCGGAACGGGTCTGGGGTTAAGCATCTCCAAAAAGCTTGTCGAACTCATGGGTGGAACGCTGTATGCTACCAGTCAGCTTGGGTACGGAAGCGATTTCCGGTTTTCAGTGCAATTACAAGCTGTCTCAGCCATTCTTTCTGCGGGAGATATTCCTCCATTGAATGCCTCCCGCTCCGTGTTAAACTTTTCGAATCGCCTGCTGCCTGTGTCTCGGGATGAATTGGAGGCCATGCCTGCCTGTCGAATTCTGATAGTTGAAGATATTGAATATAATCAGATATTGGTTCGGGAGTATCTCAACGCCTCCTGCTGGCAGCTAACCTTCGCTCAAAACGGGTTGGAAGCAGTGAGATATTATCAGAAAGAATCCTTTGATTTAATATTGATGGATTTGCAGATGCCAGTCATGGATGGATACACGGCTACCAAAACCATCCGAAAGTATGAAGCCCGGCACAACCGACCCAGAATCCCCATCATTGCACTCACAGGCAGCGCCTTCAAAGAAGATGTGGAAAAATGCCTGACCGTTGGCTGTGATACCCATCTCAGCAAACCCATCCACAAGCAGAGATTACTCACAACGATGATCCAGATTTTGGATTCATTTGAAGAGCAACCACTGCCGCCGATTCCATATCAAAAGGCCCCTTCAACAGAAATGGAATTGCACCCGCCGAAAGACGTTGAAAAAAAGCCCAAAGACCAATTTATTGTTTTTGTCGACCCAGATCTGGAACCGCTGATCCCCGGTTTTCTTCTGAGCATCGGGAATCAACTTTCTCAACTGTTCGAACTGTTGAAGGATGATAATTATGCCGAGATAAAAAAAATTGGGCATTCTCTTAAAGGACTCGGCGGCGGATATGGATTCCAGAAGATTACCGAACTAGGGGCACAAATTGAGCATGATGCCGGATACGGGCAGCATGACGCCATTGAACAGAGATTCACCGATTTGAAGGACTACCTTTCACAGGTTCAATTTTTTCCCAGGCAATCGACAACTGATTTACCTACGTTTTAAAGGACAGACTCATTGATAATAGTCTGAATTTTCAAGAGTAATATGATTCGAAAACTTCACCCGGCAACCATCATTATCCTTAGTTTTTTGGATTGCATCAGCATGGGGACAGCCCTTCTCACACTGCCTGTTTCAAATACCAACGGCTATATATCCTTTATGGATGCGCTTTTTACCGTAACTTCCGCCGTATGTGTCACCGGGCTTGCCATTCTTGACACAGGCACGCATTTCACACTGTTTGGACAAGTCATCATTTTGTTACTGATACAAATCGGCGGACTGGGACTGATGACCATCTCCGTGGTTTTGTTCAAATTCCTCGGAATGAGTGTTTCTTTCCAGCAACGCCGGGTCATGCAGGAAACC
The DNA here is from genome assembly GCA_903953895.1 of uncultured Desulfobacteraceae bacterium. Lineage (GTDB taxonomy): Bacteria > Desulfobacterota > Desulfobacteria > Desulfobacterales > Desulfatirhabdiaceae > RAAP-1. The sequence continues at coordinate 11,498 of CAJBLH010000263.1, forward strand.
TTTTCCCATACCCCCAGAAAAGACATATATGACCTGCTTAAGTCCATCTTTGTTTTTTCAGGACTGACAGAACTGATCGGTGCTGTGTTGCTGGCTATTTACTGGAGCAGGGAATTTCCGATTTCTCAAGCCGCATATCTGGGAATATTCCACTCGGTTTCAGCATTTTGCAATGCCGGATTTTCCCTGTTTGCCGCCAATCTTATCGACTACAAAGGTTCCATTACGGTCAATCTGACGATCTGCAGCCTGATCATTTTAGGCGGTGTCGGATTTCCGGTTATCTTCGACATTTACGGGTATCTATCAAAAAGGCGGCTGAAACGCGTCAAAATATCCCTTCAAACAAAGATTGTCGTTACCACCACGAGCATTCTCATTTTCGCCGGCATGGCATTATATCTGATATTGGAACAGAACAATTCTTTGAAAGGGCTCAACCCCGTTGAAAGAATCCTGGCGGCCTTCTTCCAGTCCGTTACCGCCAGAACCGCCGGATTCAATACGCTGGATTTGACCACACTCAGCGATGCAGGTGCATTTTTATTGATGATACTCATGTTTATCGGCGCATCTCCGGGTTCGTGCGCCGGAGGTGTTAAGACCACAACCATTACGGTTCTGGTTGTTTCCGCGATAGCCAAGCTGAAAGGGATATTTTATCCCAATATCTTCAAAAAACGCATCAGCGACACCAATATCATGAAAAGCCTGACCATTGTCGGCATATCTGTTTTTTTTATCACCCTCATTTTTTTTCTGATGCTGGTCACCCAGTCAACGACGCCTTTTCCAGGTGCGGTGGCTCCCGATCGTTTCCGCATTTACCTTTTTGAAGTTTTATCCGCCTTCGGAACCGTGGGGCTTTCCATGGGCGCCACAACGATTATCAACGACTGGGGAAAGTTTCTACTTGTGATTATGATGCTGATCGGACGGGTCGGCGTTCTCAGCTTTTTTTATTTCATAGCCGGTGACGAGAAACATGCAGGATTTGAATATTCTGAAGAAAGCATGATGTTGGGATAACAAATGGCGACCAAACGTTTTGCAGTGATAGGACTGGGGAAATTTGGCTTTCATGTAGCCAAATCACTTTTTGAGGAAGGCCATGAGGTGGTGGCCATCGACCTGGATCGAAAGCTCATCCGTGAAATCGATCCTTACTGTACTGAGGCCATCGTCATGGATGCCACGGATAAAGAAAGCCTGCTGGCGCTCGGCCTGAATGAAATGGACAGCGTAATCGTCAGCGCCGGTGAAAAAATCAGCAACAGCATCCTGATCTGCCTTCACCTCAATGAAATCGGGGTCAAAAAAATCCTGGCAAAAGCCATGGATGACGACCATGAAAAAATTCTTAAAAAAGTGGGTGCCACGGAAGTCATCCGGCCGGAAATGGCCATGGCCATTCGCATCGCCAAAGGCCTGTCCACACCCAACATTCTGGATTTCATTCCCCTGGCCGAAGACTACAACCTGATTCAGGTGGAGCCACCCAGGGCATTCATCGGAAAGACCCTGAAAAATCTCGATCTACGGGCAAGATACCATGTCAACATCATTGCCATCAAGGAATTCATTCCCGAAAATTTCATCCTGGCGCCGTCGGCGGAGTTTGTGATCAAAGACAGCGATTTGTTGATCATTTTGGGTAAATCCGAAGATGTCAGGCGCATCAAAGAATTAAAATAAAAAGATGGATCATACCATGTAAATTAAAAATACCCCGATCAGGGAGACTATTTCATGTGAGTAGCCTTAAAAGCTATAGGGTCACACTGAATTTCAAACCAAGCACCGTCGCATCGCCGAAGTCCTGGGAACCGTTGGGATGGATAATATATTGGAGGGTGGGCATCACCTGAAAGCCATAGTCCAGAACGATATTGTAGTCCAGTTCGAAAACGGTTTCATCTCCCCGTGTTTTATTAGAGATAAAGTCGTGGGTGTATGTATTGTACTGGGAATGTCCGGCCAGGGTGACCATCAGACCCAGTTTATCGCGATCCCTTGCTGGCAACAGGCCTTCATACACCAACCCCAGATTGCAGGATAATGGCAGGGCGGCCGTCTCTTCATTCGTATTCCAGACCAGTGCGCCCAAAAAGGCCAATCCCTGGGCCGGGTCTCCGGTCTCCCGCATCAGCATCCAGTCGGTCAACAGGTACAGTGATGTCTGCCCCCCGGTCTGCCCGCCGGTCTTGAAATTATCGAAATCACCGGTGTGTTGGTTGAAGCCCAATTTCACCACCCGCGCGACACCGCCGGCTTCGGCACGGTCGGCGAAAACCTGCGCTTCCCCGGCAAAGGCGGCTCCGTTTCGACCGAGCGTCCAGTCCCAGCCGTTCGGGTACTGTTTGGTCCAGCCGCCATCAAAGATGCCGCCTTTCAGATCCAGGAGTGCGTTTACCCTGTAACGGACATGGACACCTGCCGTCGCATCCGGATAGGCACTCAGTGCATAGGGGGTGAAAACGCCTTTGGGGCTGCCGCAGATGGCATTGTTGATGAAATTACAATAAAGATCGGAGCGTAGAAACAGATCATTCATCACCAGCCGGCCGTAATCGAAACGCCACCGGGGGGTGATGTCGGTCGTAAGCTGAAAATTGACCAGCTTCGTGGTCTGCCCGCCATAGGCTTCCTGGCTCTTGTTGTAATACTCGCCATAGACGTAACGGCCATCAGCCGTGGCGGATGGAACGACATACTTCTCCGAGAGATTGTCGCCGCTGCGGCTGGAGTACTTGAGTAAAAACGTGGTGTTTTTCAGTCCGAACAGTTTATTGACGTCCATGTTGAGTTCGGCATTGATATTGTGAAGATAGGTGCTGTCCTGCCGATAGCCGCCGCCGATCGAGGCCGCCGGCTCTGTCGTGTAATTCAGCCCGATATCGATGCCTTTCTCATGCAGGCGTGTTCTGGCGCCCGCCCAGTCTCCTGTCAGATATTCGTTGAAAGAATAGCGCTCCCCGCCGATGGATGGTGATACGGATAATGTCAGCAGAATGAGTGTGCTGCAAAGAAACAAACCAGGCAATCTGTTCATGCGGTTCCTCCTGGGATTGAGGTATCGGCGCCTGCGGTACGAGAGAATGTTTAAACAGATCGGCAACCTCAATTTTATTTGTCTTGATGGGGTAGATTCTTAGGATATTATCTTATTTTTTGTCAACCATAAACTGAGAGAATAAAGGCTTTGAAAGATTTCCATATGCATCGTTTGAGACCGGCGAGAAGCTCGCGATCATACGGGAAGGAACGGTTCACTATCGTTTTGGGAAGCCAAAGACATTATGTTGACACCACGCTGTTTTTTTTATACGACATCCGGATGAATAAGAAATGTGTGCAGTACATGATGGAGGGTCAGCCGTGAATGTCATGATCGAGATGCGGGAAATCACCAAGACGTTTCCGGGCGTAATCGCGCTCGACCATGTTTCGTTGAAAGTTGAAGCGGGCACGGTACACGCCATTTGCGGTGAAAACGGAGCGGGCAAATCAACGCTCATGGGCGTCCTTTCAGGGGTTTATCCGCACGGTTCTTATTCGGGTGAGATTTTCTTCAGGGGCCGGCCCGTTGCTTTCCGTAATATCCGCACCAGTGAGCGGGCGGGCATCGTCATCATTCACCAGGAGTTGGCTTTGGCGCCCGAATTATCCATTGCTGAAAATCTGTTTTTGGGACACGAGGAAGCCAGGTGGGGCATCATCAACTGGGGGTACACTCGAATTCGCGCCCGTGAGTTGATGCGCAATGTCGGGTTGCACGAGCATCCGGACACTATCATCAAGCATCTTGGAGCAGGCAAACAGCAATTGGTCGAGATTGCCAAAGCGCTGGGCCAGGACGTCCAGTTGCTCATCCTCGATGAACCGACGGCTGCATTGAACGAAACGGACTCGGAACACCTGCTGGGGATTTTACGCGGCCTGCGGCACAAGGGCATCACCTGCATCATCATCAGCCACAAGCTCAACGAAATCCGAGCGATTGCCGACGCCATCACCATTCTGCGCGACGGACGGTCTGTCGAGACCATGTGCATGGATCAGGGTGTGGACGAAGATCGCATCATCCGCGGTATGGTTGGCCGCCCGCTGGGAGCCCGTTACCCCACGCGCACCCCGTGTACCGGCGATATATTTTTCGAGGTCCGGAATTGGACGGTGCGTCATCCGCAGATTCCCGAGCGGCTCCTGTGTAAACAGATTAACTTTCATGTGCGGCGAGGGGAAGTAGTCGGTTTCGCCGGGCTCATGGGGGCGGGGCGCACCGAACTGGCCCGATCCTTGTTTGGCCGATCCTACGGCATCTACGAGAGCGGCCAAGTTATCAAAGATGGGCGCCAACTGCGTCTGCGTACCGTGGCGGAAGCCATACACGCGGGCATCGCCTACGTTCCCGAAGAACGCAAAACACAAGGATTGAATCTACTGGACAGTGTCAAGGCCACCATCGTTTCCGCCAACCTGCGCGGCATTGCGCAAGGTTGTGTACTGGATCGCAACCGGGAATTTACGGTCGCCGAGGAATACCGCCGCTCTTTGCACATCAAGACCCACGGGGTGAGTGCGGGCGTGGCCACACTGTCGGGCGGCAACCAGCAAAAGGTGGTTCTGGGCAAATGGCTGTTTACCGGTCCCGATCTGCTGATCCTCGACGAGCCGACGCGCGGCATAGATGTGGGCGCCAAATACGAAATTTATGAGATGATCCAGGATTTGGCTGCTTCTGGCCGGGGTATTATGGTCATTTCTTCCGAGTTGCCTGAAGTGCTGGGCCTGTCCGACCGCATCTACACAATTTGCGAGGGCAGCGTGACCGGTGTCCTCGACCGGGCTGAAGCTTCTCCGGAGCGGCTGATGAAGCTGATGACCGCCATCGGCAAATAACAGGTCGAAAAGATGGAGAACACACGGACATGAAATACCTTAGAGATATTTTTGGCCAAGACATCAGGCAGTTTGGCATGCTTTTCGCTTTGGTGGCACTCGTCGTTTTTTTCCAGGTGCGCACCGGCGGTTTGGTGCTGACGCCGGTCAACATGATGAATCTGTTGAATGGCAACGCTTACATTCTTGCGTTGGCCGTTGGCATGGTGCTGGTGATCATTGCCGGTCACATTGATTTGTCTGTCGGTTCGGTGGCGGCATTCTCCGGTCTGCTGATGGCGCTGGCCATGCGCGACTGGGGCGCGCCCCCTTGGGCGGCTGTCCTGATGTGCCTGGCGACTGGGATGGCCATCGGCGCCTGGCAGGGGTTCTGGGTGGCCTATGTCGGGGTTCCCGGATTCGTTGTAACGTTGGCCGGCATGATGCTCTTCCGGGGCGCCAACCAGTGGATCGGCAAATCGAATACCGTCCCCGTGCCGCCCGAAATCCAATACCTTGGCGGTGGTTATCTGCCGGAAATTGGTCCGCACACCGGCTACAATAACCTGACGCTGCTGATTGGCCTGGCCGGAATCCTCTGGCTGGCGGCAGGTTCCTTACGCGACCGGCTGACGACACACCGTCTCGGCGGTGAAGTCATCCCCTCCGGCGCGCTGGGAGCCCGCCTGACACTTTTGGGCGTAGCGCTGGCCTATGTGACCTATCTGTTCGCCACAGGCCGGCCGGGTACCTCATTCCCGGTTCCTGGGCTCATCCTGCTCGGTCTGGTACTGTTCTACACTTTTATTGCCGGGCGCACGATTATCGGACGGCATGTGTATGCCGTTGGTGGCAACATCCAGGCGGCCCGGCTCTCTGGCGTCAATACCCGGCGCGTGAATTTTCTGGTGCTGATGAACATGTCCGTTCTGGCGGCGTTGGCGGGACTGATGTTCGTGGGGCGCGCCACTGCGTCCGGCCCCTTCGACGGGATGAACTGGGAACTCGACGCCATCTCGGCCGTGTTTATCGGAGGTGCTGCGGTCTCCGGCGGGGTGGGCACCGTTATAGGATCGGTGATTGGCGGTCTGGTTATGGCCGTTCTCAACAATGGATTGCAGCTCATGGGTGTTGGTGCGGACATGACGCAGATCATCAAGGGCCTTGTTCTGCTGCTGGCCGTTGCCCTCGATGTCTATAACAAAACTCAGGGCCGCCCGTCCCTCACCGGATGGCTTTTCGGCAATAAGCCGCCTTTGCAGACGGCCAAACCCGCAGTGGATAAAAACGCTGAAACCACGGACAGGCAGGATCGGCATATGCAGCCGGTGACGCTGACGGCGTGGGGGGCGTTGACCATCGGTTTGACAGTGGCCTTGGTGCTGGTGTTTAGTATGGGCGGACGCCAGGAACCGGGCGTCGGGTCCGTTCCGGCAGCGGGCTTCACCAGAGGCTCTATGATCGGCGTGGCCATGCCGCAAAAGACATCCGAAAATTGGGTTCTGGCCGAAAAGCTGTTTCAGACAGGTCTCGGTGCAGCGGGCTATGCGTTCGACGTCCAGTTTGCCAACGGCGGTGTGCCGGAACAGGAAAACCAGATTCAGTCCATGTTGGCCAAGAGCGCCAAGGTACTCATCATTGGCGCCATCGACGGCTCCCAGCTCGGCAATCAGCTCAAGGAAGCAAAGGAGTCCGGCGCCACCATCATCGCCTATGACCGCCTGCTCATGAACACCTCCAATGTGGATTACTACGTGGCCTATGACAATTTCAAGGTGGGCCAGTTGCAAGGCCGTTCACTGCTTGAAGGACTGGCCCGTCGTAAGGGCCAAGCCCCATGGAACATCGAGTTGATTGCCGGCTCTCCCGATGATGCCAACAGCCAGGTTTTCTTCAACGGCGCCATGAGTGTACTTACCCCCCGTATCGAGGACGGCACGCTGATTATCCGGTCTGGCCAGAGCACTTTTTCGCAGGCCGCCACACAGGGCTGGAAAGCCGAAAATGCACAGAAACGCATGGACACCCTCCTCGCCGGCGCATACGCCAAGTTGGATTTGCACGGCATTCTTGCGCCGAACGACACCCTGGCCAGGGCGGCGCTGACCGCCGCGAAATCAGCCGGCAAGTATCTACCGGTGGTGACCGGCCAGGATTCCGAGGTGGAGTCGGTCAAATCCATCCTCAAGGGTGAGCAATATTGCACCATCAATAAGGCGACAGCCAATTTGGTTGACCATGCCATCACCATGGTCAACGACATCCAGCAGGGTAAAACACCCGACATAAATGACAACCAAAGCTACAACAACGGGGTCAAGGTAGTGCCGGCCTACCTCCTTGAACCACAAATCGTCACGCAGGACAACATCCGGCAAGCCTACGCCAACGACCCAGTTCTGAAGGAGATCGTTACCCCGTAAGGTGCATCATCTTCTAATTCTAACCTTATAGTCCTCCATATGGTCCAATGGTAAATACAATGACAGCGCAAAATGAATTGATGTCCACGCTGTTTCTGGCAGACCCGGAAACAGCATCCATGGTGCAGGAGAAGCTGTCACATCGCCAATTTCCGGTTACGGAAAACGCGCTTCGGCTGATCGTCGATGAAACGATCTGGGGCCTGTCTCAGGAAACCGCTTTCGGTCATGCGGTTGCAGATGGATTGATCGAGCTGGCCGGCAAGGTAAGCCCGGATCAACTGGCGATATTCTGCAGCCGGGTACGGAAGGCAGGCGCCCGGAATGTCGCCATCGGCCGTCTCATGGCTCTGCATCTGGCGCCGGTTCTTAAGACCGGACATGCCGGGCTGATCGCACAATTCGACAAAGCAACCCTCTCTTTGCTGAAAATCGGCAATTATACACTCGGAAGTCCGCTCGAAACACTCTCTGATCTGCTGAAATCCAACGACATCGCATCGGGCATAGCCTTTCTGCAATGCATCGGCAGGGTTCTGTCTCCGGAGCTTTCCTATAACCAGAGCAAACATCTCTGTCATGTTCTCTCTCTGGCCGCCCGATCGTTCACGCCTTCCCGCCGGCATTTTCAGATTCAGGCATTGATGCGGGTCGCCGAAACAGACACGGGGCTGGTGGATGGATTTCTGGACGGCATGCAGCGGGGAGCATCGCTGCTGGATGATCAGGCATTGTCCTGTTTCGTATCCGATGGTTTGATCCGGTACCATCGAGACAAGGCGGCCGGCGGCCGATTTTTGTCTCTCGCGTCTCAACAGGCGCGGGAACGCGTGGATGCGCTGCAGGCGGCAGCCTCGTTTTCCGAAATGCAGCACGGGTTGAACCGTTACCTTCAGGCCAGAATCGGCAGCGGACTATCTGTCCGTCCGTTATCCGAGATTTCGAATAACAACCGATTTTCAGCCGAAATCCCGCTGGTGTACTCACAAGGCAACCGGATGTACCTGCCGGATGAAATCGATATCTACCCCAGCAGAGTTGAAAACCGTTTTCTGTATAAATGCCTGACCCGGCTGGAGGCCTGCTACCATGAATTCGGCACCTATGAATTTGATCTGGAAAAGGCCATGGACGCCTGTCGGGAATTATCGGTCTATCCATCAGCATCAGAGATATTGGAGCCCAGCCCCCTGCCCTCCCCTGCTGCAACCGATGCGTGGGTCACGGATGCCCAGGCACATGAACCCTTGCCGGACATGATTTTATTCTGCAAAATGTTTCCAAATCCCGATCTGGCAAAGGATTTACTGACAATTTTTGAAAATGGACGCATCCGGATCATCCTGGAGTCGGATTATCCGGGAATCGTCCGGCAGTCGCTTCCTGTTTTGATCCGGGAGGCAGATCGCATGTATTCGGGCTTGCCATGGAACCATCCCCTCGAAACCCTGTATTTGTGCATTTCGCTTGGCATCCACCCGGAATTTTCCTTGGCGGTGTGGAGTACTGTGGCCGAGGCTGTTGCTGCGGCTTTTTTTCGGCGCATCGATCAATCCGCCTGTGTCGAGGACTGCGCCGCGTTTCTCTGGGCATCCTATTCGCAGATCGAATCCTGTCTGCACACAGCCAGCCCTGAAATCCATCCACCCCTGAGATTTCCTTTCGGCTGGGAACTGCATCCGAATGTGGCGATAGACCCGGTTGCAGCATCGAAAGCTGCTGTTCTGAAACACAAACTGGCTGAAAAAGGGATATCTGTTTACAAATCCGATATCCGAAAACTTCTGGCGGATAACGCCGGAAAAATCAGCAAGGACGATCTGCGCAATCTGCTGCAAAAATCCCAAGACCGGGGCGCATCCCAGACCGTCGATCCCTCAGCCGCAGTTTCCATTGATTTTTCCGATCCTGATTTTTCGGATATTGCCAGCCTGATGGATGCCGGTGCTGTTTACGATACACTCCCGGCAAGCTGGTACCGGGAGTGGGACAGCCGTCATGGCGATTATCTGCACCACCACGTCCGTGTCGTGGATCGCATTGTGGAAGGCGCGGACACCGGTTTTTACGACCGAACCCTGAACACATACCGGGAACTGGTCAGCCAGATCCGCTATGCTTTCGAGCTGATGAAACCCCAGGGGCTGAAGATTCTGCGAAACTGGATCGAAGGCGATGAGCTGGACTATCGGGCGGTTCTGGATTTTGTTCTCGACAAAAAGGCCGGCCGGATGCCATCGGACAGGCTTTACATCAAACGAATCAAACACGAGCGGAACGTAGCCGTTCTCCTGCTGGTCGATTTGTCCCGATCGACCGGCAACTCCCTGGAAAACAATCCGTCCGGTATCGGCGCCACGGTGCTGGATATCGAAAAAGAAGCCATGGTGATGTTCTGTGAAGCGCTTGGCATTCTGGGAGATTCCTTTGCCATTGCCGGTTTTTCCGGCACCGGCCGCCTGTCCGTGGATTACACGCACGTCAAGGAATTCGACGAGCCACTGAACGATGCCGTCCGCCGACGGATCAGCGGCCTGACCCCCCAGCGCAATACGCGGATGGGGGCTGCCGTTCGACATGCCACGGCTATGTTTGAAACCATTCCGGCCACCATCCGCCTGATGGTGATTCTGGGGGATGGGTTTCCCAACGATGTGGACTACAAACAGGATTATGCCATTGGCGACACCCGAAAAGCCATCAGCGAAGCCCTTTCCCGCGGCATTCACACCCATGCCATCACCGTGAACATACAAAACGACGCCCGGCTCGATGATCTCTATGGCAATGTTCATCACAACGTGATATCGGATGTCCGGGAGCTTCCGGCCAGGCTGGTCCGCATTTACGGGGCGTTGACGCGAAGCCGTCCGGAAACATCATAGCAACCATTCCGGCCTGTCTTCATCTGCCCGATATCATTGACGCAGTTGCATCTGGCTGAATCTCTCATACACCCGGATATATCGTTTGACAGCGAATTGCCGTCGGGATAATGTCACCACCAAACTCAACCCAATTTCGGAGGAACAGTAATATGAAGCAGGTAAGATCCATTTTCTCAGCAATATTTTTCATTTTAGTGCTAATTGCCTTTTTCTCAGGCAGAGCCGGGGCAGTCAGCTTCTCAGAAGGTCCCGGAGAGAGCATCGTTAAGAAGTCAGCGACGTCTGAGGATACAACGCTAACCAGTACCAGAAATCGAGTATTTTTTATATCCGGTGGAACCATTGACGATGCTGCCGCCTCAATACTCCTGTTAACCATGGATGAAATCGATTTTCTTGGTATGGAAATAACTAATTCTGACTGTATTTACACTTATGCAATGCAAGGAGAGTGGAAGATCCTTTCTTATCTTCAAAAGACACGCATTCCTATAGCCTTGAGTAACGCCAGAGGATTCAATGCCTTTCCATGGAGTTATCGCAATGACTCTTATCTGGTATGGAAATCAGAAGTTCTCAAAGATTTTTCAGACAATCTCGCATGGCCCCCATTTCCGTCCGGGGAGTTTCTATTGCAGAATGTACTCAAGAAAGCCATCATCACCAACAATCCAGTCACTCTCTTAGTTACCGAACCGATCACCCCTCTCAGCAATATACTCAGAGACAACCCCATGCTTAATAAAGGTATAAAGCGGGTCATCTGGATGGGAGGAGCCATCCGCGTTCCGGGTAACCTGGACCCGGAAACAATTCCCACCGAGATCGCCAATGACAAAGCTGAATGGAATGCCTTTTGGGACCCTTATGCCGTCGACTGGATTTTTAAGAATACGAGTTTTCCAATTATCATGCTTCCTCTCGATGTTACCGATCAGGCGAAGCTCACTGATTCTTTTATGACATCTCTCGAGAAACAGAGCGCGCAGTACAAGTATTCGACCCTTGTTTACTCTCTCTATAGTTTGGTCAAAGACCAACCCTATTTTGAAATGTGGAATACACTCACTTCGGTTTATCTTGCGCGACCCGATCTTTTCGATACGCCTGTCCAGATGTGTTTAAGTATCACCACAGAAGGTTACTTGCAGGGCGCCATCTCGGAGGATACCAACGGAAGATTGGTTGATGTCGTCTTGAATCTTAGAGATTCTGATGGGTTCTATGGCTATGTTCTGGCGCAGCTTCAACGGAATTGATTTACAGGAATTCAGACCGGGCATCAGAAGCAAGGCGGTGTTCAGAGACAAACTGGTCATGGCATGCATGGAGATCGGCCCGAAAGATGTAGAGAGATTTTGAATAACTCAATGGAACTACAGCTATGGATAAGGCAGAAGTTATAATAAAGTTAAGAAAATACAAATTATTACTATCAAAAGAGATGGCATTTGAGCAGATGATCCTGTTCGGTTCTTATGCCAAAGAAACTCAGAGAGAAGACAGCGATGTTGATGTGGCTATTATTGTTGATAAAATACATGGCGATTATTTTACGACAAGACCGCAAAAATGGGATTCTGATATAGGGCCTAAGAAGGATAAATATGGCGATCCGTCGATTTTCTTCCCGATCGCAACACCGCCCTCAAAGATGCTCCAGCGTATTTGCTCCAGTTTTGCCTCTGCTTTGAAGATGTGTCGGCAGCGGCGACACAAAACTTTTCAGGCACACACTTATTCCTTAATAATTTTAATTATATAGGTGGTGTCGCCCGGCCGACACCCCCCCCCTGATAAGTGTGTACAGTATTCTGAACCATCCCAGGAGACAGGCTGATGTTCCCATGAAGATCGAAGTAATTGGATTGGGAGTCGGTTACAACGATGACTCCATCTCTTGAAAATCGGCGAACAAGGAGCATAGCAATTACATGAAAAAAACGTATCACCCAAAATTTCCCATGACCATTTTTTTGGTTATGATTACCTCATGGTTTTTCAGTTTGAAGCTTTTTTCCAATTGGAAAATATCAGGGTCAACAATATATCTGGTCTTTGCAATTTTTTTCTTGTTGGTATTCATGATTTTCTCCAAACCATTACTTGAATGGAAAAGAATTGAGATAGAAAATGGTTATATTTCTGTATTTAAGAGATTTTATAAACCATTAAGAATAAATATTGCTGAATCACTTTACCAGGTTGTCGTTATGGATGATTATATCCGTTCCTTTCATTTTAAATGTGGAAAATATTATCGTACGCAGATTTCTCCGGTTATATATAAAAACGGCGATGAAATGACTAAAACATTATCGAATTATATCCTGAAACATAATATAGATGTTGATGTCATTATCAATTGAGCCACCATTTAAATGATTTTTTAATTCGCGATGTAAGCGCAATTTGACCATTCCGATGGTGATATCCGATCGGTTGCCTTTGAGTCCATCAGCCAGGCGGCAGGCTGCATCCAGGGCTGCTGTCACCAGTGTGATCGGTAAGGAAGGGGCGGTTGTGTCTCCAACATTGGGCACAGGAATGTCGAAGAGCAATTCGTCTTTGATTTTGCGCAGCGTAACAGCGTTTAATTTGGGGATAAGCAGGCGGTCCCTGTTTTCAATTATCCTGTCTAAATCTTTAATAGTTGCCCAGAAATTGTCGGACTCATTGCCCCCTATCGGCGGCAGCAGGCTGTCGGCAATCATTAAATTCAAGGCTGCGTGCGCATGTCCAACTGCCTGGTTTTGCCTCTCCAGTCGTGGAATCGCAAGAATGGGCTCGAATTCTTTTCTAATCATCTCTTGAAGGCGGATTTTCAGTCCGGACAGATCCGCTCCACTTAAACCAATCGTTTCGTCCAGCACCAGACTGTTCAGGTCTGCCCATGAAGTGATCAGCCGTATCCCGGTAATGCCCGTATTTTCAACACTGGCGACAGCATAGGCGACAACCTGGGCCTGTGTGCCCGGAACTGGCTCAGTCAG
>CAJBLH010000264.1 GCA_903953895.1 uncultured Desulfobacteraceae bacterium
ATTGGTTTCGTCCGATCCAAAAGTATAGAAAAGGGAAACATCATATGTTTAGTAGGAAAATACAAAAATGATGGACATCCATTTTCATGCACGGGGGTGAGCAAGTCTTTGATCATGAGGGTTTAGTAATCTTCTGAAGGTAGCAATGGACCAGAAATATGTGCATTTTTTATACTCGCACATAATTTTTATCCTTAACCCACTGACTATAAGTACCTTGGCGGCCGGCCTGGACTTCAGCCATGCCAGTCCGAAGCTTGAGTCGCGCAACGGATCATGTCGCTAAGCTCCTTGAGCAGATAAGGTTTGCGCAGGAATGCATTGGGAAGTTCGGGATGTTCGCCGGCCATGACCAGTTCCTTGTCGTAACCGCTTGACAGGATAACAGAGATATCAGGAGAAAGCTTGCGCAGAGCCGTCAATGTTTCCCAGCCGTCCATGCGCGGCATGGACAAATCGCAGATAACGCAGCGAATCTCGCCCTGATGCAGCCGGAACACCTCTACGGCCTCTATGCCATCCCCGGCTTCAAGCACCGTAAAGCCCAAGTGTATCAGCATCGTCTTGGCCATGTCGCGCACATTTTCATCATCTTCCACCACCAGCACCGTGCCGCCTTTTCTTGTCTCCGGAGTTTGAACTGCTTGGTCCGGCTGTCGGGAAACTTCTTCAACCGATACTGGCAGAAAAACCCGAAAAATACTGCCCCGGTCCGGCTTGCTCTCCACCGTCACAGCACCATGATGCGCGCGTAAAATCCCTAGAACCACGGGCAAGCCTAAACCACGACCGGTGAACTTGGTGGTGAAAAACGGGTCGAAGATCTTTTCGAAATTTTCCTCCGCGATACCGCAGCCCGTGTCCGCGACTTCCAGACAGGCATAAGCAAGGTCCTGTGGTTGCCAGTCTACAGGAAAATGCTTTAAGGCGTGTATATCCACCTGAGAAACTACCTTTACAGTCAGGCTGATATCTCGTCGGTTCTCGTCAGCAGACTCCCAGGCATTGGCGACCAGGTTCGTTAGAAGATGCTGAATCTGACCTGCGTTCGCACGGATGACCGGGCCGGATGCGGGGAAATCGGCCTTAAGGATCACGCCTTTCGGGGCTGCAGCCTGAAGCAGGGGAATGCTTTTGCGGCAGCCTTCGGACAGGTCCATGAGTTCATGCTCGCCCGGCATCTGTCCAAGATAGGTCAGCATCAGATTGCTGACTTCCACAGCCTTTCGAGCAGACTGCATGGCCGAAAGCAGACGTTCGATCGGATTTACCCTCAGCGGCAGATCGTTCATCGCCATTTCGAGGTTCCCCATCACGACGTGGAGCTGGTTGTTGAAATGGTGGGCAATCGCCCCTGCCATGCGGCCCAGGCTTTCGGCCTTCTGAAGATAGCGGTTCTGTGTTTCGAGTTTAGCCTTTTGCGCTTCAGACCGTTTGCGATCGGTGATGTCTTTGAACGTAACAATTAGATTGTCAGGAAGAAATGTTGCGTAGAGTTCGCAAATGCGTACAGAGCCGTCTCTGCAGGTAACCCGGTACTCTCCAGTGTTGACAGACTGACCGGATTCACGCGCAGTTTCCAGAAAAGGTTTCCATCTTTGAATCGCTTCGCGCCTGTAATCAAGGTCAGGGTAAGCGATCTGATACCACTCCGAAGCAGTTGGCGCGGTATGTCCAAAAAGTGCAAGCGCACTGCGACTCCAGAAAAAAATTGTATCATCTTGTAAATCGACAACTGCTATTGGAAATGGAGAAGCGTCAAGGGTAGCCCGCAATTTACCTTCGCTCTGACGCAGTGATTCCTCTGTCTGCTTGCGTTCAGTGATGAAGCGAGCCTGTTGAACATTCTGGTAGGCAGTCGTGGACAGTTGGTTGGCTAGAGTGAAAAGAAACTTGGCAATCTGTCCGAATTGTTCGCGCGACATGGCGGATACTTCACGGAAGGCCTCGACCACGCCCTTTTCACTGGCGCCGATTTCTCGGGCATATGCCAGCATTTTATCCTCGGTCTGGAGTTCGTCGCGTACCTGGCCGATAAGCCAGTTGGCGATGTGTCTTCCGCCGACCGTGATTCCGGCGCCGGCGTCCCAAAGCCCGCCGCTCATACACGGCTGAATGGTGGGGCCTCCTGGATGGAATCGGCCGATCACCGCATCTGACTTGAAGCAGTTGGCCAGCCCCTTGTCTGTGTTGCGAATAATGTCTTTGCACAGCCGGCAGAAGTTACTTGGTGCGGTAATAGGCGTTCCGTCTGTGTGAGTGATAATGGATGCAACGCCGGTAATCTTGGAAAATTCGTCTTGGATGCGTTGGATATCATCAATGTTGAACAAGTCCTCGAAGGCAATATCCCCGTCATCCTTCAAAGGCAGGGTCAGCGCCGAAATTCGAATATCAAGCGCATCCGCCATCCGCTTGAATTCGGAATTTTCTTTTTCTAATTCTTTTACCCGAAGTTCTAATTCTTCATAGGACGGTTTTTCAGCCACTAGAAAAGTCTCCAATTTCTAAAAGTTATTATCGAGTCGAGACGTTTGCCTCATCAAGCACTTTTCTAACCATTGCAGCCAAATCCCCAGTTGCAACTGGCTTCTTTAGAAACCCTTTGACGCCTAAAGACTTGGCTTGCTGCTCATCGTTTTCATCGCTGAAACCGGAACAAATAATGATTGGAATCCCTGGTTTGATCAAAATCAATTCCCTGGCAAGTTGTTCCCCGGTCATATTCGGCATTCCCTTGTCGCTGATCACCAGATCAAATTTTGACGGATTGGCTCTGAATGCATCTAAAGCATCCGGGCTGCTCGTTCGAGTCGTTACCTGATAACCCAGCCTTTCGAGCATCATCTGTTCAAGGTGTACGATCGGCTCTTCATCATCGACCAGCAGAATCCTTTCACAGCCTGTTGGATGCTTTCTGGTGACAGCAGTATTTTTTCTATTTTTGGCATCTTCCAGAAGCGGCAAGTACACATGAAAAGAAGTTCCTTTCCCGACCTCACTGTAAACCCGGATATCCCCACCGTGTTCTTTCACGATGCCATGCACTACGGAAAGCCCCAGTCCCGTGCCCTTTCCCAGTTCTTTGGTGGTAAAGTAGGGATCGAATATTTTATCGATTATTCTTGGATCAATTCCGGTTCCGGTGTCGGATACGGTGATGCAAGCGTATCTGCCGACCAAAATATCTCCAGGTATCGCATGAAAGAGCAATTCATCTTTTTCGCCAAAAGAATCTATGGACGTCTCTTTCAGCGCGATATCTATCATTCCGCCGGTTTGTTCAACAGCATGAAACGCGTTAGTGATCAAGTTCATGGCGATCTGATGTATCTGCGTGGGGTCAGCAATGATCATGCCGCAATCCGTGTCGATATGGCTTTTAACTTCAATATTTCTGGGAATTGTTGCCTGTGCCAGTTTCAATGCCTCTTTGAGGATCGGCTGAATCCGGATGGGCAGCTTCTGTGGATTGGATTGGTGGCTGAAAGTCAGGATCTGCTTGACCAAGGCACTGCCTCTATTTGCCGATTTATGAATTTGTTCAATGAGTTGACGCTCCGGGGTGTCTGGTGGAATGTCATCGAGCAGCATCTCCGAAAGGCCGCTGATTGGAAATAATATATTGTTCAGATCATGGGCGATACCGCCGGCAAGAGATCCAATGGATTCCATTTTCAGCGTCCGTTGTATCTGGCCTTCAAGTCTGATCTTCTCCTCTTCCGCCTGCTTGCGTTCGGTAATGTCGATGGTATAACCGGCCAGTAAGGTTTTATCTCCCTGGTTGATAGGAAATTTAATGGTGGTATAGCTTCGGCCGTTCAATTCCTCATCCAGTCTCAGCACATCGCCCTTGGAGACAACCGCCCAGTCGTCTGCTGTTATCTTGGCGGCAAATTCGGGCGAATATAGATCCTCCATTGTCCTGCCGATCATTTCAGAACCCGGAATGCCGATCATCTGCTGAAAATTGTCGCTGGCATGCAACACTAAACTTCGTGTGGAATTCACATCCTTGATATAGCAGTAAACAGGCGAGTGACGTACAAACAGCTTTAACAACTCATTGCTTGCCAGCATCTCTTCCACGGCCTGACGTTGCGACAGGGCAGTGGCCAGGCTGTCGGCCATTCTTTCGAAATGTGCGATCAGACTGGGGGTGAAGCGGTTGGAATGGCAGTCGTTGAATTGCAGCAGGCCAAAAACCTGGTCACCAGAGCGAAGGGGGATCAGTGCTACCGATTCGTATCCTATGCCATTACACCGGTTGCGGGTACGTGCCTGGCAATCGGCTGCTGTGGTGCTGGCCAGAAGAGCCGTGGTGTTGTTGGACCAGAAGCTTCCGTGGGCGGTGAAGAATGGCTTTGCGGGATCAAATCTGCCGCGCAGGATGTTGCCGCACATGCACTCGAGTATGGGGACGTCTTTATCATCACGCAGAATTTTACCATCCGGGCCATAGGCGCAGAGGTGATTTTCGGCTTGAACAAACGCAGGCGGGAACCCACATGTTTCAAAATACGGATAGTCGTCCCCTTCGCGCAGGCGGATTCCGACAGCCGCGCATCCCGACCAGCCATGCAGTAAAACAGTCAGCTCCGACATGCGTTCGCGAAAATCGCCCGGCGTATTGATCAGCACAATCAGTCGCGCCGCCAGATCGCGCTCTTCCTCCTGAAACTTGCGTTCGGTGATGTCGTTTATCACGATGCGGCACAAAGGAGAACTGCCGGCATCCCTTGCAGCGGAACATGACAGATGCGCCCAGAATATCGTTCCGTCTTTTTTCACCATCCGCAGATCGTACGCATCATATTCTCCGGTCTCAAGGAGCTGTTTGCGATGCAGGTAGTAAATGTCCTGGTCATCAGGAAGGATGAAGCGGGAAAAAGATTGTTTGATCATCATGCTCCGGGCTGCGCCCAGCAGTGTGGCGATGGCGAGGTTGGCCTCCAGAATCAGGCCATTTTCAGACAGGGTGCAATAGCCTGCCGGGGCCAGCTCGTACAGGTCGAAATATCGCGCCTGCACGGCAGCCAGTTCCGCCTGAGATTGTCGCAACGCCTCGTTCTGCACCTCCAACTCAATCTGATGCACCTGAAGTTCATGAATGAGTTTCAGCGTATCGGCTTCGGAAAGTGGCGAACCTGATTTTAGCGGGTTCTGTTTTAGCAAATCTTCCGTCTTTTGGCGAAGAATCGCTGCGGTGGATTTTTTACCGGCGTTTTCCATAATTCCATCCGATTCAGAAACGTTAGATTTTCTCTTGTTTGAGATGCTTGCAAAATATACATTGCTGATGAACTCGACATTGATTTTTCGCCCGTCAGCCGTTTCAATCGGTAATTTTTCATAGCGGACAAATTTCTTCTTCTGCAATTCTGAAAATTTAGATTGATTGGTGACGATATCTTTAAAGAATCCAATTTCCCAGATTGTTTTTTCCAGCAATCTTTTCGCCCGCAACCTCATCAAGCACTTTTCTAACCATTGCAGCCAAATCCCC
Source organism: uncultured Desulfobacteraceae bacterium (assembly GCA_903953895.1). GTDB lineage: Bacteria > Desulfobacterota > Desulfobacteria > Desulfobacterales > Desulfatirhabdiaceae > RAAP-1. Next base: position 5,507 of record CAJBLH010000264.1, read on the forward strand.
AGTTGCAACGGGCTTTTTTAGAAACCCTTTGACGCCCATGGACTTGGCTTGCTGCTCATCGTTTTCATCGCTGAAACCGGAACAAATAATGATTGGAATCCCTGGTTTGATCAAAATCAATTCCCTGGCAAGTTGTTCCCCGGTCATGTTCGGCATTCCCTTGTCGCTGATCACCAGATCAAATTTTGACGGATTGGCTCTGAATGCTGCCAGAGCATCCGGGCTGCTCATTCGGGTTGTGATCCGGTAGCCAAGTTTTTCGAGCATCATCTGTTCCATGAGTACGATCGGCTCTTCGTCATCAACCAACAGAATGCTTTCGCATCCCGTCGGACACTTTCCAACGGTGGCGGTCTTGATGTCACTGGCGTCTTCCAGAAGCGGCAAGTACACATGAAAAGAAGTTCCTTTCCCGACCTCGCTGTAAACCCGCATATCGCCGCAGTGTTCTTTCACGATGCCATGCACCACGGAAAGCCCCAGTCCCGTGCCCTTTCCCAGTTCTTTGGTGGTAAAGTAGGGATCGAATATTTTATCGATCATTCTTGGATCAATTCCGGTTCCGGTGTCGGATACGGTGATGCAAGCGTATCTGCCAGCCAGAATGTCTCCGGGGATCGCATGGAAGGGCAATTCATCTTTTCCGCCAAAAGATTCTATGACCGTTTCTTTCAGCGCGATATCTATCATTCCGCCTGTTTGTTCAACAGCATGAAACGCGTTAGTGATCAAGTTCATGGCGATCTGATGTATCTGCGTGGGGTCAGCAATGATCATGCCGCAATCCGTGCTGATATGGCTTTTCACTTCAATATTTCTGGGAATTGTCGCCTGTGCCAGTTTCAATGCCTCTTTGAGGATCGGCTGAATCCGGATGGGCTGTTTCTGTGGATTGGATTGACGACTGAAAGCCAGGATCTGCTTGACCAAAGCACTGCCTCGATTTGCCGATTTATGAATTTGTTCAATGATTTGCCGCTCCGGGGTGTCTGGTGGAATGTCATCGAGCAGCATCTCCGAAAGGCCGCTGATTGGAAATAATATATTGTTCAGATCATGGGCGATACCGCTGGCAAGTGATCCAATGGATTCCATTTTCTGCGACTGCTGGAGTTGGGCTTCAATTTTTGCATTTTCCTCCTCAGCCTTCTTTCGTTCAGTAATATCGATAAAGGTTTCAAGCAAGACCGATTCACCGTTCATTTCGATTTCCGTAACTGTCTTGAGGATCGGAATTTCTATACCGTCCTGACGCCGGAGGATTCGTTCTGAGTTGTCAACCACCTGACCCCCATCCAGAATTGGGCATTCTTTCTGCAAGGCAGGGCAAAAATATTCACCACATTCCTTTCCGAAAAGGCCTGTCACATCTTTCATCCCGAGCAGTGTATAGACATAATGGTTGGCCCAGCGGATATTTCTGTCCCTGCCAATCACCGCTACACCGAAGGGACTCCTGTCCAAGATCGTTTTCAAAACCTCATGCGACCGGATCAACTCCTGTTCGGCCTGCTTGCTCTCATTAATCATCTCCTGGATGGACTGGCTCATCGTGTTGATGCTATGGGCCAGAGCCTGGATTTCGATTGTTCCGGACGTCTCAGCGACCTGCCCCCAGTTTCCCTTTGAGATGCTACTGGCCAGATCCATCAATTTTTCCAGAGGCTGGACCATTGAATTTGCCAATAGAACACTAATAAAAACGCCAAATATCAAAATTCCGGCAGTAACCTCCAGGGAGCGCCAGATCGTTGTTCTCATCAATGCATCCACTTCCGTCATTTTCATACTGGCGCCGAACAGATAGGGCCGACCCAGGATATCTTTGAAGGGGAGCAGCGCCACCTTGATACGTCCCCACTTGTCATTAATGATTTGATACTGAGGTTCCATGGTTGCGAAAACAGCTTCGTAGAGTTCCGGGTTGCTGTGAGCCTCAAAGAACCGCGCGTGGTCGCCCTGGTTGACATCCTTGCTGGTTGATGATCCCGACGTAAAGACAATCTTTCCGTCAATTAGCATCAGACTCCAGATGTATTCCAACCCCATCTGCTTGCACAAACGGTTCCACCGGTCCACTATCTGAATATACTCGGCATCAGAAACCGAATCGACGCTGCTGATCCTGTCGTGATAATTTGAAGGCAGGATTTCACTGGCAAGACGGGCTGTAGCCAATAACGTCGCGTCAATGCCGCTGAGTAGCGCATTCTCTTGCGCTCTGAATGTAACGATGCCAAACAGTACAGCAGCAAACATCAGCATCAGGCTTGACGCCAGTATGATTTTGGTTCTCAGCCGCATCAGATGATTCCTTTCGGATTGAGATTCCACCCTAATTCGTAGAATTCAATTGTCCATTATCTCCAGTCCGTTATCAACCAGTTTTTTGTGGTGTCGCGGTCGACGGATGAAAATCAGAATGGCTTCAGTCTTTCAAATAATTTCTTTTATACATGAACAGAGGCGCTCAGAACACGAGTGATCGTTTCGCGAAGTTCCTTGAGATGATAAGGTTTTCCCAGGAAAGCATTGGGTCGATCAGGGTGTTCGTTTGCCATCACCTGAGCCTCGTCATAGCCGCTCGTCAGGATCACAGGGATATCAGGCGAAAGTTTGCGCAGAGCGGTCAGTGTATCCCAGCCGTCCATACGCGGCATGGTCAAATCGGAGAGAACGCATTGGATTTCATCCTGATGCTGTTGGAATATCTCCAGAGCCTCGACACCATCTTCTGCTTCAAGCACCGTATATCCCATGCGTATCAGCATGATTCTGGCCATGTTGCGAACCGGTTCCTCGTCTTCGATCAGAAGCACCGTTCCGCCCTCTGCGATCTCGGATAATTTTTCCGGTTTCCCGGTCTGTAGCGATCCCGGCAGGGTGGGTATGTCAGGCCGGCCAGGGAGCTCTTCAGTTGATACCGGTAAAAAGATCCGAAAGACACTTCCCCTTCCAGGCTCGCTTTCCACCGTGATTCCCCCGTCGTGAGCTTTTACAATTCCCAATACAACGGACAAACCCAGCCCCCGGCCGGTGAACTTGGTGGTGAAAAACGGATCGAAGATCTTCTCGATAGACTGATCTGCGATCCCGCAGCAGGTATCAGCAACTTCCAGGCAAGCGTAGAGCTTTTCCTTCGGGCGCCAGTTGATCGGAAAACGATGCGATAAGCTGATATCCGCGGAAGAAACTGTTTTGATCGATAGGGTGATAGTCCCCTTTTTCTCGGAAATGGATTCCCATGCATTGGTGACCAGGTTGGTAAATATCTGGTGCATTTGGCTCATATTGGCGCGTATGGTTGGTCCGGGAAAGGGGAATAAAGGCTCGATCAACACATTTTTCGGAATAATGGCTTGAAGCATCAGCAGCCCTTTGTGGCAGGTTTCGGACAGATCCTGCAGCTCCAGTTTGCCAGGCGCTTGCCCCAGATAGGTCAACATCAACTTGCTGACATCCGCCGCTCTGTGGGAAGCTTTCATGGCGTCGATCAGCCTTTCGCTCTCATCCGATCCCAATGGCAGGTCGTTCATGACAAGCTCCAGGTTGCCGATCACGACATAAAGCTGATTGTTGAAATGGTGGGCAATGGCGCCGGCCATGCGTCCCAGACTTTCGGCTTTCTGGAGCTGCCGGTTCTGCGCTTCGAGTTCCGCTTTTTCCACTTCCGCATGCTTGCGCTCGGTGATATCGGTATGAGTGCCGAACATCATCAGCGGTTTCCCGTCTCTGGTGCGGGAGATGATGCGACCACGGTCGTGAACCCAGACCCAATGTCCGTCCTTGTGTTTCATCCGGCATTCATAGTCGTAATATGGAAGTTCGCCCGCGAAGTGCCGCGCCAGAAGTTCGCCCGATTGCTTCAGGTCGTCGGGATGAGACAACGTCTCCCATGTCTTGATGCTGGTGGGAGACAACGCATCGAGCGTATAGCCGATGATCTCCGCCCATGTGTCATTGAACACCGTATCTCCAGTCTGAACGTTCCATTCCCATGTGCCGACATGGGTACCCTCGATGATGCTTTTCAGCCGCCATCGAGAATCATTCAGAGTCTCCTCGGCCTGCTTGCGTTCGGTGATGTCCAGGGCGAATCCTTCCATAATGACATCCGCGCCATCATTGCTGTACCCGGTTGAACGGTCCTCGAACCAGTGCCAGTTTCCCTGTGCATCCCGGATGCGGTATTCGATGCAGAACGGCTTGGATGTTGCGACTTCACGGATGGTTTGGTTAACATGGGGGAGGTCGTCCGGATGAATCGAATTGTTCCAAAGCATCGGCTGAGCATACAACTGCTCCGGAGAATAGCCAAGAATGCTAGTTACTTGAGATGAATAGAACATGCCGTCACGTTTACTGGAGAATGAATAGACAATACCCGGCGTACCTTCGACCAGTGCACGATAATGCCTCTCGCTCTCACACAGCGCCTCCTCGAACTGCTTTCGAGCGGTGATATCAACCATGGTTATAAGGCACGTTTCTGCCTTATCGGTAATGATTCCGGTAAGGTGAACATATAATGGCGGATTGTCGGCAACGGACAATGTCACCTCGCATGATTCCTTGGCGTTGCTTGTAAATACTTTCTGTATAAAAAGCTGATAAAT
>CAJBLH010000265.1 GCA_903953895.1 uncultured Desulfobacteraceae bacterium
TACGAAGCAAAGGCCGTTGGGGATACCGGCGCTGGAAGACAAGCTGGTGCAGGCGGGGCTTGTACGGATACTGGGCGCTATTTATGAAGGAGACTTTATAGATGACTCGTATGGATTCCGTCCGGGGCGGAGCTGTCATGAAGCATTGCGCAAGCTGAGCCTGGAGGCTGAAAGTGGCAGAATTCATGTCATCGTGGAGGCGGACATCAAGGGATTTTTAGAAACCTCTTCATACTACACTCCTTTCATGATAGTTTGTTAAAAAGGCTGATTTGGTTGTCTAACACTTTGATTCTTAATCCTTTTTGTTTTCCGCAGCGAACATGGACTGCTGAGAGTTCGCCGCGCTTTACACGTTGCAACACGGTTTGTCTGGATACACCGAGAATATTTTTCGCCTCAATCATTGAGACATATCCTTCGGGCGGCTGTTCAACGAAGCGGGCACGAAGCTCCTCAGTGATGCGGATGCGCCATGGCGCCCCTGGAGTGATCTGTTCACCGGCAATAAAGCCGTCGGAAATCCATCGATGAATGGTGGAGGGGGCAAGATCGAGCATTTCAGCGGCTTTTTGGACCGTGACCAGTTCGCCTTCCTGTGGGGTGAGGGTAGGATCGAATCGAGGGATATTCCAATAGCGGCGAAGGTTTCCGATTTTGTTGGCCGTGAAGCGGTCCCCATGGGCCGTATGTCGGCCTTGGCGGTTTACAATACCGGCGATGACGCTGTCTGAATGATGTACAGAAAGACGTCGTACCAGTTCGATGGTGTCTTCGTCAGTCCGGATAGGCGGCGTATTGCGGCGATTGAGGACAAGATCGATATGAGAGATGGCGCCTCCCTTCCAGCGCAAGACTATATGGACGTTGTGCTGGCTGGGTTCGATCGATATATTGACTTCCTCCAACAAGGTTCCAAACAACTCCTTACGGTCGCGGTCGGTAGTGGTTGGGGCTTCCCATACGCGCATTAAATCGGTTCCAAGGGTGGAAATGTGTGTACGCTGCTCATCGGTTAAACGGCACTGGAGTTGGTGTTGGTGGCGCGATAGTTCCGCCTGGGCAGCGGAAAGCTCACTTAAGCTGCGCTCCCAGTCGGCTTCCAGCGTACGGGCTACCAGGCGGTTTTCGGGTTCAACGGCCCGATAACGGCGTTCGGCCCGTTGGACATCGTATTGTGCCCGCTCGACCTGTAATCGCCATTTGTTGAGGGAGAGTTGTTTGATCGACTTGGAAGGTTTTTTCGGCAAGAATGGCCGCTTCGATGCCTGCTGGAGCGACAGTATCGAGAAAGATAATTTCTCAATAAGTCCGAGAAATCTCACAGCGATTCAGGATTTTACAAAATGATAGAAGTAACTTACGTCCGAAGAAGCTCTTAAAGACGCAACTATCCCTTAAGGCAAAATTACTATTTCAAAAATTTGCTTTTTCTTTAGACAAGAAAAATGTTGGGTGTCAAAGACCAGCCCTTTCAAGGTGATAACTATTCACTCATTTCTCGCAGCTAATATTTTTGCTATGGAGACATGAGGATGCTTCGGATCTGCTTTTCTTTTGGTCACCGGTTTTTTGGGACCTCTCCTGCTCTTTAATAGTGATTTTATTTTCACATTGGATGCCAGTTGCTTTAGCATGATTATCAGTTCGGTTTGAGAAGCTTTTTGGAAAATTATCCATTCTTCCTCCGCTATCATAACTTTTATTGCACGGTACGAACCGGAAATTTCATCTGCGAGATAGTAACCCGACAATTTGTTGTCCACAACGTCATTACCATGTACACTACTCAAGGCTGCTTTCACCACAGCAAGAATTATATGGGAAACCAATGCGATGCAAAAGCCAAAAAGTGCAGCCGGCGGATATCCCAATGTATTGATTTCTGAGTTCCAGAATTTTTCCAGTTCCTGGAAGGATGTCTCAATTTTCCAGCGATGACGGTACAGATTTGCAATCACGTTCGCGCGGGTGCAATCCAATTTAGTGGCATAAGTTAGTCAGGGGGGTGATGCCTCCAAGTTTTTCTGTTCTTTGAAAAATAAAACGGGACTCTCCACAGGAATTTTGATATGTAGGCGTCCATGAGCAGAATCTTGGTTATTCAA
>CAJBLH010000266.1 GCA_903953895.1 uncultured Desulfobacteraceae bacterium
CTCCTGGATATGCAGGAATTCCGCAACTACTGGTTTGAAACCGGCACCCCGACATTTCTGATCAGGCTGCTGAAATCCCGGAATTACGACATTCAGGATATGGATGATATGCAGGTGGATGAACTGGCTTTCAGCAGTTATGAAGTGGATGATTTAAATCCGGAGGCATTGCTGTTCCAAACCGGATATCTCACGATCAAGGGGTATGATCCGGAACCCCGGCTGTTCCGGCTGTCCTATCCCAACTTCGAGGTCAAAAATGCGTTCATCCGCTATCTGCTGAGCGCCTTCAGTAAGGCAAACATTTCAAAAACCGGCGGATATCTTTGGCAACTGCTTACGACCCTGCGGGTTGGAGATATGAACCGTTTTTTTGAAGTGCTGCAAATATTTTTTGCCGGTATTCCTTATGACATTCAGATCAAGGCGGAGCGGTATTACCAGACCATTTTTTACCTGATATTCCGGTTGATCGGCCTGCAGATCGGTGTCGAAGTGCGAACCAGCAAGGGCCGGATCGATGCGGTCGTCGAAATCGATGAGGGAATTTTTATCTTCGAATTCAAGATGGGAGGAACCGCCCAGGCGGCGCTGACCCAGATTCACGAAAAAGGTTATGCCACACCTTACAACAATCAGAAACAGCCCGTGGTTCTGATCGGCGCCGTATTTGGGATCAAGGGCGAAGGCATTGTGGATTGGACCAGCGAGCGACAGATATTTTAGCGTTATGGTCACAACGTAAAATAAATTCATGGGAGGTCAACTGTGTCAAACGACTACAGCCTGCAATTACGGAATCAAGTCTCCGGAATTAAACAGTTGTGTGAAAAGATGGATGCTTTCGGCAAGCTTCATGGGTTAAGTGAGAGATTGATTTACGGAGCCAATCTCGCCATTGAAGAAATATTTGTCAACATCGTTACCCATGCCTACACGGACGGCCGGGAACACATCATCGGGATTGGATTTTCCCTGACGGGTCAGACGCTGACGATCACCTTAGCGGACGATGGAAAGGCATTCGACCCCACGACCATCCCTGACAGGCCGACCGAAAAAACGTCTCTGGAAGACATTGAAGATATCGAGTTAGGGCTTCGGATGGTCCGAAAGGTGGTGGATGGTATCACCTATGAACGAAAGAACGGCCAGAACCAGGTTACCCTGGTGCTGGACGACAGTTCCAATAAAACGACCATCACTTCGATCGCGCGCGAAGACCGGATTTTCCCTCCTCCGGAAGCGTTCCGGGAAAAAGCCGGGCTTCAGAACATTGACGAATACCAGAAGATATATCGCAGATCGATCCATCACCCCGAGGCGTTCTGGTCTCAACTGGCCGAAGAACTGGACTGGTTCAGAAAATGGGATACGGTACTGAAGGAGAATTTCCGTGAAGGCATCCATCAATGGTTTGTAGGGGGAAAACTGAACCTTACGGTGAATTGTCTGGATCGTCATCTGATCACCGGACGACGAAACAAAGCCGCCCTCATCTGGGAAGGGAACAGACCCGGCGAAGAGAAAACACTTACCTTTCAGCAGCTTCACCGACAGGTCTGTCGATTTGCCAATGTATTGAAACAGCACGGCGTTCAAAAGGGTGATCGGGTGTGCATCTATTTGCCGATGATCCCGGAACTGCCGATTGCCATGTTGGCGTGCGCCCGGATCGGTGCGGTTCATTCCGTCGCTTATGGAGGTATCGGCGCCGAAGCGCTCAAAAACAGGATTCTGGATTCCCATTCCCGCCTGTTGATCTGCACAAACGGGTTTTCCGCCGGCGGCAGACCCGTCAGAAGTAAAGAACAGGCCGATATCGCGCTGCTGTCATGCCCGGCTATCACCGATGTGATCGTTGTTCGCAGGCCGGATATGGAATCATCCAGATATGAGGGGCGGGATTTCTGGTGGGATGAGGAGATCGGGGATCCGAATATTTCCAATGACTGCCCCCCGGAGATGATGGACGCAGAAGACCCTCTTTTTATCCACTATCCCGGCGGCGCTGCCGATAACCCCATGGGAATACTCCACACCACGGCCGGTTATCTGGTGTATGTCATGCAGACATTTAAATGGATTTTTGATATCCGGGAGGAGGATATCTTCTGGTGTACAGCGGATATCGGCTGGAACGCCGGACATGGCTATACGGTTTACGGCCCGCTGGTTAACGGCGCCACAACGATCCTGTTCGAAAGCGGCCAGAACCATCCTTACCTCGATCGATTCTGGGAGATCATCGAAAAATATGGGGTAACCATTTTCTATACCACAACCAATGCGCTGCGCACTCTGATGAAATCAGGAAATCACCGGCCCGAACGACACGATATAAGATCACTCAGGCTCTTGGGATCAACCGGCTCCCCTTTGGAACTCAAACTCTGGATGTGGTATCGTGATGCCATCGGTCAGGGGAAATGCCCGATCGTGGAGACATGGTGGCAGGCCGAGACCGGAGGCATTGTGATCAGCCCGATTCCTGGAGCCACCCCCTGCAAGCCCGGGTCAGCCGCCCTGCCCTTCTTTGGAATCGATCCGGAAATCATCCGGAACAATCCCGATCGAACAGCCCTCGATGCAGACGGATGGCTGGTCATCAACAGGCCGTGGCCCGGGTTGATGAGAAGTATTTACGGTAACCCCGGCCGGTATAGAAAAATCTATTTTTCGAAGTTCCCCAGTGCCTACAACACCGGAGATCGCGCAAAAACAGATGCTGACGGCTATTTCTGGATGATGGACCGAAGCGATGATGACGGCGCCACGCAGAGCCAGAATATCAACGAGGCAAAGACTCCACCGTTATCGCAGCCTTTTTTTGTGGATGTTGTCGGTCCGGCAATCGCCCACTCAGGCGCAGGACAGGATATCCACACATTTATGACTTTAAAGATGGATACCATCAAGCGCACTGATCTGCTCTCCACCCTCAGAAATCAGCGGCTCGCCCAGGCCGGCTATCGTGATACATCTCCCCAGAAACCGACAGTTATATCCCGGGCCTGAGACATGATGTTAATGGTCAGACCTGTGATTTGTAACATGGCATCAGAATTTCGCGTTCATTTCCTGAACCGCCCATCGGATATCGGGATGAGCGATTATGGCGGCGATATGGCCGTTAAAATAAAAATGCGCGATGGAATATTCGTGATGGCCATAAGTCAACACCAGACGATAATCATCCACAATCCGGATGACCCGGCACCGGGAAAGCCCGCTCAGTCCGATTCCCACCGATTTCAAGACCGCCTCCTTGGCCGTCCAGTATCGGAAAAACAGCAGGTCATCTACCGTCTCTCCCAGCGCCCATTCTGTTTCATCCGCTGTCATGCGATAAAGCCCCGGCAGACAGGGTCTGATTTTCTCGATGTCCATACCAATGGGGCAATCGGCGACCACCCCGGCCACATACGCCGTTTTATGAGCCAGGGACCAGAAATAGCCACCGACAGGCAGCGGCGCGCCTTCCGGCGATTTAGTCAGCTCGCCGAGTTCGATCCCGCTGTAGCTTGCAGAAAGCCGTACCGCCCGACGGGCGAGATCGCTCAGCCGCAGGACTTTTTCCCGGCCGCGCAATAGACGATCCATCTCCGGAACTGCCAGAATGATAGGGTAGATAACCTTCACGATCTTTCTTCAGCCAGCTTTTTAGTACAGGTTTCTCTTGACAGCGGAATGTGCGGCGGTCAGCACACACATGCCAACCCGACAATACCCCCATTCATATTTGATGTAAAGACGATCATGCTTTACAGGCTGTACCGGCTTTCCGGCTTTGTTGATTTCCAGCTTTCCGGATTGACAGAAGAATTCATTTTTTCTATAAGCAATAGGAAGTCTGGCTCCACATGACAACGGACGGCAATAAAGCGTTATTGCCGGATTCAGTCATTATCTCATCCGGAAAAAAACCACATATGACATCTTCACACAATCTATCGGGGAAAAAAGGCAAAAAGATGACAAAAAAATGGGTTTATCTCTTTGATGAAGTGCAACAGGTAGAAGCGTATGTCGGCGGAAGCCGGGATGCAGTCCGCGGCCTTCTGGGCGGAAAAGGTGCAAACCTTGCCGAGATGGCCCGGATCGATGTTCCCGTTCCTCCGGGATTTACCGTAACCACGGAAGCCTGCAATACCTATCTGGCTGCAGGCAGCATTTTTCCCGAAGGCATGTGGGATCAGGAGATTCAGGCCCTTCAGGAGGTTGAAAACAGAACCGGAAAAATTTTCGGAGATGCCGACAACCCCCTTCTGGTTTCCTGCCGCTCCGGCGCCAAATTTTCCATGCCCGGCATGATGGATACGGTGTTGAACATCGGCCTCAACGATGAAACCGCGGAAGGTATGGTCCGGCTGACCGGTGACGAGCGCTTTGTTTATGATGCCTATCGCCGGCTGATTCAGATGTTCGGCAGTGTGGTCATGGGCATTCCGGATGAACATTTCGAAGAAGTGATCACAACCGCCCGTCAGCGCGCCAGAGTCGACAGCGATGCCGAACTTTCCGGCGCAGACTGGCGGGCGGTTACCGAAGAATTCAAGAAAATCTTCAGACGTCATTCCAAACACAAGTTCCCCACCGATCCTTACGAACAGCTCAGCCTGGCAACCGAAGCGGTTTTTAAAAGCTGGAACGGCAAAAGAGCCATCGATTACCGGAATGCCGCAGGAATTTCACATAGCCTGGGTACGGCAGTCAGCATCGTCACGATGGTTTTCGGCAACATGGGTAACGACAGCGCCACCGGCGTGGCCATGACCCGCAACGGCTCCACCGGCGATCATAAAATCGAAGGGGATTATCTGACCAACGCCCAAGGAGAAGATGTTGTGGCCGGAATCCGGATGACCAAGGACATTTCGCAACTGAAAACGGAAATGCCCAGAGCCTATGCCGAATTTGAAGCCATTGCTGTCCGTCTTGAAAATCATTACCGCGAAATGCAGGATGTGGAGTTTACCATTGAAAAAGGCAAGCTGTGGATGCTCCAAACCCGCGATGGAAAGCGCACCGCACAGGCCGCGGTCCGTATTGCCGTGGATATGGCCGAAGAAGGACTTATCACCCGGGAAGAAGCGGTTCTGAGGGTTACGCCGGATCATGTGGACTTTTTTCTTCATCCCCAGTTCGACAGCAAATCCAGGCAGATGGCCAAAGCCTCGGGGGATTTTCTGGGAACCGGTCTGAATGTTTCTCCGGGAGCCGCCTTCGGCGTGGTGGCACTGGATGCTAATCTGGCGGAAACATGGGCCAAGCAGGAAGGCAAACAGGTCATCATGGTTCGGGCCGAAACCCGACCCGATGATGTTCACGGCATGCTGGCCGCCCAGGGCATTCTGACCAGCCGGGGCGGCAGAACCAGCCATGCGGCCCTGGTGGCGCGGCAGTTCGGCAAACCAGCCGTGGTGGGGGTATCCGATCTGAGAATCGATATGATCAAACGCCGCATCATGATGCGGGACAAGGTCATTCGCGAAGGAGACTGGATTTCGATTGACGGCACCGTTGGTGAGGTTTACCTCGGTAAACTCAATACCAGCATTCCGGATATCAACGACCCATGGCTCATCAAGCTGCTGTCCTGGGCCGACAAGTACCGGCGTCTCGGCGTCTGGGCAAACGCCGACTACCCGCGGGATGCCGCTCGGGCCAGGGAATACGGCGCCGAAGGTATCGGATTGTGCCGCTCCGAACACATGTTCTTTGAAACCGAACGGCTTCCCTTTGTTCAGAAAATGATCATGACCGATCTCCCCATCGAACGGCGAGAAGCCCTCGACATGATTCTGCCGTTTCAGCGGGAAGATTTTTACGGCATTTTCAAGATCATGGATGGGCTTCCGGTCATCATTCGACTGCTGGACCCGCCCCTTCATGAATTTTTGCCCAACCACATTGATCTGGTCCGGGATCTGGCGGATTTAAAGCTGCGCATTAAACAAGCCGCCAATTTAACGGAACTCGATGAACTGCTCAACCAGATCCGCGCCAAGGAAACAGTGCTGAAACGACTCGAAAACCTCCGGGAATCGAATCCCATGCTGGGCATGCGCGGGGTGCGCCTGGGAATTCACATCCCGGAAGTTTACACCATGCAGGTGAAAGCGGTATTTGAAGCCGCCTGCATGGCCTCCAAAGAAGGCATCCGTGTTCATCCGGAAATCATGATTCCGCTGACCTGCCATGTGAATGAACTGAAGCTGCAGCGTGAGATTCTCGAGGCTGAAGCGAAAAAAGTCATGGATGAATGGGGAATGGATATCGACTATAAATTCGGCACCATGATCGAGATTCCCCGTGCGGCGCTGACCGCCGAAAAGATCGCTGAATACGCAGAATTCTTTTCATTCGGAACCAATGACCTGACACAGACCACATTTGGCATTTCACGGGATGATGCGGAAGCCAGTTTTCTGGTCCACTATCTGGAAGCCGGTATTCTGCCACACAACCCGTTTACCACCATCGATCGAGAAGGCGTCGGAGAATTGATGAAAACAGCTCTGAACAAGGGACGGTCTGTCAAACCCGATCTGGAGTGCGGCATCTGCGGTGAACACGGCGGAGATCCCCAGTCCATCCATTTATGCCATGAACTGGGGCTGACATATGTCTCCTGTTCCCCGTTCCGGGTTCCCATCGCGCGTCTGGCGGCAGCCCACGCCGCATTGAAAGAAAAATAAGCAAGACACATGGATGAAGGGTGATGTTTCAACAAATCCCACCACGAAAATTCACCCTTCATAATTCATAATTACACTTCCCACGGTTTCAAATCCTCCATCACAACGATCCACCCCGCAGATTCCTGATTGATCTTAAGAAGCGATATCGTAATCCCTATCCTTTTTGTATCCAGCCATACCGGAACCATCTTCTGCTTCACCGAGCGCCGACGGGCGACATTTTTCAATGCACCGACAAATTGCGGCCTTTCAGAAGCAGGAACCAGTGTGGTGATATGGCAGCTCAGTACATCGCAGATCGACTTTTCAAGCAATTCAAGCCCTATTTCATTGGCTTTGATGATCACGGCATCTTCATCTGCAATGAAAATGCCCACTCCGATACAGTTGAAAAAGGCTTCCTGAAAATCCATCACTGCAATCAGTTCCGCCGTGGATTGCCGGGGAAACAAGGGAACCGATTCCTGAAACTCCGGATCATGAATGGTCTGAAAGGGCTCTTGTTCCAGTCTGTCCAGAAACCGATTGATTTGAGTAGTCATGATATCGACAGGCGCTTTGGTAAAATAAAAATCAGCACCGATATCATGAACGTCTTTCAACTGATCAATCAGGGTTCCGGATATTGCCACAATGGGAAAGGGAACATCGGGAAACTTTTCCCGCGTATATTGGATCAGTTGTTTTCCATCGATCTTGGGCATGACCATATCCACAAAAAGAATATCGATGTGGCACGTTTTGAGTTTGACAATGCCCTCCTTGCCGTCATAGGCCTTGAGAACTTCATACCCTCGCTGCTGAAGAAGGTCCGTTAAAAATTCCACAAAGAAAAAGTCGTTGTCTACGACAAGAGCCTGTTGTTTCATTTCATTCCTATCCGATGCAAACCCGGTTAATCTCTTTCATGTCCGTAAGTCCTTGAAACAGTTTTACAATTGCATCCTGCTTGAGTGTGGTCATGCCTTCCTTGGATGCCTGATGAAAAAGATCTTCGGCGGATGCCTGCTTTTTGATCAGGCGCTTGATTTCCCGGGAGCCTTCCATGAGTTCATGAATTCCCATTCGGCCCTTGTATCCGCTTCCGGCGCAGATATCGCAGCCGGTCGGACGATGCAGGGCGAGTTCCGGCGTATAGACAATGCCTGTCAGCGGAAAGGTTTCCGCGCCGTAAGAGGTGACAATGTCGCTGAACTCTTCCTCGGACGGATGATAGGATTGACGACAGTTGCTGCAAAGAGTCCGGAGAAGCCGCTGCGCCAGCACTCCCAAAAATGCGTCTGAAAAATTCAGCGGATTCAACCCCATATCCAATAACCGGGTGATCGTCTCCGGCGCGCTGTTGGTATGAAGGGTGGAAAACACCAGATGGCCGGTCAAAGAGGCTTCAATACCAATAGACGCCGTCTCTTCGTCGCGCATCTCGCCGATCATGATCACATCAGGATCGGCACGCAGAAATGAGCGCATGACCCGGGCGAAATCCAGACCGATCCTCGGCTTGACCTCCACCTGCCGCAGTCCGGCCTGCGTGATTTCAACAGGATCTTCGGCAGTCCATATCTTAATACCGGGTTTGTTGATATGCCCTAGCGCTGCATGAAGGGTGGTTGTTTTCCCGGAGCCGGTCGGTCCTACCACCAGAATCAAGCCGTAGGGTTGAACCAGTATTTTCTGCATGATCTCGATATTCCGGGCATTCAATCTCATCTGGTCCAGCTTCATGGCCCCGGCCTTGGCCAGAATCCGAAGAACCGCATCTTCAAATCCCCCGGTCGTTGGAATGGTGGCGACCCGGAGTTCAAACGGCTGAACCCCCTTTCGGCGGAATTTGATTTTTCCGTCCTGAGGCAGACGCCGCTCGGATATATCCAGATTGCACATGATCTTGATCCGCGACAGAATGCCTTTGGCCATGTTGTTGGGCACTTTCAGATATTCCTGGCAGACCCCGTCCATTCGAAACCGAATGCCGGTTTTATTGGTCACCGGCGACGGCTCGATATGGACGTCTGAAACCCCGGTCCGATAAGCCGCCACCAGAACCTGATCCACCAGACGAACAACCTGGCTGGTGGATTCATCCATGGATTCCAGCACCTCTTCGGCATCTTCTTCAAAGACGACATCCGGAATGATATCTTCGAAATCGAGAGAAGACTCCAGAGAATCCGATCCTTGATTTTGTTCATAAAAGCGTTTGATATACTCCTCAATATCTTCTTTTATCCCCACAGAGAGCTGAATGTTGGGCATCTTGATCAAGGCTTTGATGTGATCGGTTTTCCGGATGTCTTTGGGATCATCCACAATGATCTCGATCCCGTTTTTACTCCAGCTCAGGGGAACCCATACATCATGCAGCAGAAATGATTTTTTCAGATTACGCGTCAGTTCGAAAGGCACCGGATGGGCCGGATCATACATTTTGAACGGCACGCCGTAAAACAGGGACAATGATTTGCCGATATCACTTTTTTTCAGGTGATATTCTTCGATCAGAACATGTTCCACACTTTTGCGCGTCTTCTGGGAAATGACCAGCGCCTTTTGAAGGTGCCCGGGCGTAACGATTTTTTCGTTGATCAGATAATCATAACGGGACCCGGGCAGCATCTGCGCCAACAGAGCGTTCAGTCTCTGTTCGACGTCGCCGACACCGGGGTCCATCATCAGCGCACCTTTATACAATTCGATCGCCGTATCCTTGTGCCCCCGTTTTTCCATTTCAAGACCCATATCGGAAACGAGTTGGGACTTTTGAGACGTATCGACATTCAGTTTATAAACCAGGGGGGAAAGATGCTCCACAACCTGGCCGGGAGAATTGAAAAGAAGCAGGCAATCCATAAACCGATTCATGATATCGGCGGATAATGGGTTTTTTCTGAATGCTTTTTCATACTCGGCGGCGGATTCTTTGACAAGCCCCAGTTCCTTGAGTGCAGCGGCGCTTTCAATCAGGGTATCGATGGTTTCTTCGGCCGGACTGCTCTGCAGAATCGAAAGCTCCCGGGGGGACACCCTGCCGACGACTTCTTTGTCGAAATCGTGGATTTGAGTGCGCAGGACCGACATTCTTTTCTGAATCTCCTGTTCCTTCTCGGGATCCAGCACCAGGAGATCGGAAAGCAGGTGGTGATAGGTATCTAGGCTGGCATCCAGAAGTCCCATGGACTGATAGACTTCAGCCTCATGAATTTTGGCGTTGATTTCCGACATGGATAAAGCGGGATTCGTACTCACGGTATCAGCACCTCAGCCAACAATTTGGATAATCTGGCAATTTCAAAAGGCTTGACGATATAACCCTTGATCACGTTCCTAAGATGAGCCGGAACACCATCCGGGCCTTCTGCCTCGTAGCCGGATGCAATGATGATTCGGGCAGCGGGGTCGATTTTGAGAATCTCTGTGGCGGCGGCGATACCATCCATGACCGGCATATTGCGATCCATCAGAACGACATCGGGCCGGCAACCCGGATAAAGACTCACGGATTCCCGTCCCGATCCGGCAATCGTAACGATATAACCGTTGCATTCCAGCAACTCTTTCAAAATCCCGGATATGGCTTCATCATCATCCACCAGCAGAATTTTTTCTCCGTGTCCTGGGATCAGCATTTCATCTTCCGGTTGTAACGGCGGATCAAGGCCATTTGAGACAGGAAGAACCACCGTAAAGACGGTTCCTAGTCCCTGCTGGGAGAATACCTGAATATCGCCGCCATAATTGTGAACGATGCCATAAGCGGTTGAAAGACCTAACCCGGTTCCCTGCCCCGCCTCCTTTGTCGTAAAAAACGGATCAAAAATTCTTCGGGTGGTTTCTTCCGCCATACCGCAACCGGTATCCGAAATTCGGATGACGATCTGATGATCGGCTTCCTTGGCTTCAATTAAAAGCGTGCCCCCATCCGGCATAGCGTCCCGCGCATTGGTAAACAGATTCATGAAGACCTGGCTTAGTTCTGATGGATTCCCTTCCACGGCAATCAGTTCCGGCCATTTTTGTTGAATTTTGATATGTCCGTCAAACGATGCGGATACAATCTGGCAGCATTCCTGGAGCGTATCGCCCAAATTAAAGACGCGATTGGGGCCTCTCGACTCCAATCTTGAAAATTTCATGAGACCGGAAATCAAATCCGAGCCGAGCTGGGCGATATTGATGATGCTGCCAGCGCATTTTTGAATCTCGGCTTCGGTGGGATATTTCAACCGGATCCATTCGGCGTTGCCTAGGATACCGGCCAAAAGATTTCGAAAATTATGGGAAAGCCCTGCAGATATCTCCCCCATGAATTTCATCCGCTGAGCGTGCAGCAGTTGATCTTCGAGCTTGTTTTTTTCGATGAGCGACATCTCATAATCAAATGCCTTGGCAAGCGAATCTGTCGCCATCCGCATCAGATGGATTTCCGGATCCTTCCACGGAGCTTCCCGGGTGCAATTGTCAAACCCGATAAATCCTTCAAGACAGCCTTTTATCAGAAGCGGTATGATCAATACTGAACGAATGCCCATAGACTGCAGAAAGCGACTCTCGGACTCCGGGAAATCTTTGACCGCCCCGGAGATAATGCGATCTGCAGACAGCTCCGCATACCATCTGGAAAATCCGGCGCGGTAATAAATCTGCTGCAGGTCCGCCAGAGACGACTGAGAGCAAACGCCATCTGCACACCATTCGGATTTCAAGCTCATCCAGACATTTCCGGATACATCCCGTGAGTTCCGATACCAGTAAGAGCGGCTGGCTCCTGCGGCCTTGCCCATGATTTCCAGAACACGGAATACCTGGTCGTGAGCATTCTCCCGTTTCAGGAGCATGGACGCAACGCGTGCGGCCGATTCCAGATACCCATGCAATTTTTCCATCCGGGTTACATCCACCAGCAATACCAGACCGCCCTGCCAATAGCCGTCCAGGGAATCCTCCAGATGTGATATATTCATATCCAGGATTCTATCCTGACTGTGAACCGTCAGGTGGCCATCCAGTTCCTGGTCTGCATCGCCGGGTTTAAGCCGTGCTTGAAGGATTGCATGATATTTTTTTTCAAACTGATTTTCGACAAGATTCCCCAGAATCTGACTGATGGGTTTTTCCAGAAGAATTTCTGCAGCAGGATTGGCGCTAAGAATCCTCAGATCAGTATCGTACACAAGCAACCCGGCGTGTAAATTTTCAAGAACCTGAAGGATATGCCTGCGATCATTTAGCAGTTCTTCGACAATTTTGCGGCTTCTCAGGCTCTGATCGGTGATCAGGGTTCGGCCAAAAGACATTCTGTCCGGGATTGTGGATGAACGGATTTTTTGAGATAGAATCAGAATCTGCTGTTGAAAGGAATGGATATTGCTTTTGGTGATGAAATAATCCGCCGCGATCCGTTCATGTCCCGAATATTCCAGAATGGCGCCTGAAACGACCACGATCACCATCGGTGCAATGGCAGGGTCATCGCGAACATACCGGATCAGTTGCTCGCCGGATATTTTGGGGATGATCAGATCCGTGAACAAAACATCCGGCGGATTGCGGTGAATCTCTGAAAGCGCTTCTTTCCCATCACTCACCGTCCGGACGTGATAACCTTCCATGGTCAGAATATCACTGAAGACATTCAGAAAATTGGGATCATTATCCACCAGAAGCGCATGTTGTTGCATCATGGAACAGCCTGTATTCACATAAGAAAAAGCTAGGGGAAGACCAGCAACCTGGATTGACCATCGATCGAGCAGGCGCAGGAAGCTATCTGCCTTTTCGCCACAATTTAAGCTCCGCTCGAATGGCGCCGAACTCTGCCTGAATGGTTTTTTTCATCTCTTCGACGGCATACAGGAATGCTTCATGAGGCGGCATGGTTTCCTGTTCCGACATGGGATTGGCGTGCACCGGGTCGACCGTTGCCGATGAAGAGAATCCATAAGGTTTCTGATCTCTTCTTGAATAATTTTCAGATGATGGTTTTGGGGGCTCGGCCAGTTTTTCCTTAAGTTTTTTGAACTGCGCAATCTCATCGGCAAGAATGCTTCGCCTAGCACTCTCCGATACCCCTTTTGACAGCAGGAGAATTTCCAGATCGCGGTAAATAAATTGGAGCAGTCGGATGGAATCCGGGTGAGTCTCTGCTTTTTTCTGCAGAATGTACTTGCCGATCGCTTCCAGCAATTGCAAGCATCTGACGACGATGCCGTCTTCTTTGAATACGATTTTCAGCCGAATCAATTCCTGAACGAACTCGGTGAGAATGGCATCATTGATTTCCCAGTCCATGGACAAAACGATGGATTTCAATGTGGTCAGCGGCGATACCACTCGAGTGTTCTCGACAGGTTCATCCACATTCGGCCCGAATGATTTGTCTTCCTGATTCAACACTTCATCCAGTCGCTTATCGGAATCCGGGCTGTCGGTATCGACATTGTCTATGCTCATGAATGCCTCTCCCATTATAAACCCTTCTGAAAAGACGCCATCGTCATTGAAATGATTTTCTTGAGCGTTACCACCACATTGTTCCCTTTCAAGGCGCTGGCGGGGATGGATGGAACTTTCAGCTTTTCGTTCAGATCGTTTTCCATCATCTCGATAGACATGACGGGAATACCCTGATTTTCGAGATCTCTTTTGTTGTACTGAATGATCAGGGGAATATGATAAATATCTTTCTTGTGCGCCGCCAGATTATCCTGAAGGTTTTTCAGGGATATCAAGTTCTGTTCCCGCTGAACGGTCAAGGAATCCGCAACGAACACCACGGCATCCACACCTTTTAAAACCAGCCTGCGGGTGGCGTCGTATTTGATCTGTCCTGGCACGGTATAGAGCTGCATTCGAATGGAATAACCCTTGATTTTACCGACATCGAACGGCAAAAAATCAAAAAAAAGAGTTCGATCTCCATGTGTTTTGATACTGACCATCTCAGAGGGGATGCGCTCCCGAAACTGCTGGTAGATGTATTCCAGGTTGGTGGTCTTTCCACACCGTCCAGGCCCATAATAAACGATTTTGGCCTGAACTTCCTTATTTTTCATGTTGATGAATGCCAATCAAGAAACTCCCTTTTTGATGAAGCCGGCAACATCCAGGTTATGACCCGGTTTTCCAGATTCGTCGGATTTTATCAACGACATCCGCCACTTTCATTCGTAACAGGCCGAGAGAGATTTTCTTTCCGAATACCGTGATGATCAGCAATTCTTCGTTTACCTTGCTGAAGTATAAACTCTCTGTTTCTCCCTTATGAAAGAGCAGGGCGAATTCTTCCTGACCCACTATCTTTGCCATTGCTTCAACAG
This sequence comes from uncultured Desulfobacteraceae bacterium, assembly GCA_903953895.1. Taxonomy (GTDB): domain Bacteria; phylum Desulfobacterota; class Desulfobacteria; order Desulfobacterales; family Desulfatirhabdiaceae; genus RAAP-1. The sequence goes on from CAJBLH010000266.1 coordinate 14,021, forward strand.
CCCCGAAATTGGCCGCAGAAAGAGCCGCCAGAGAATATACGTCGATCCGGGAATTCGCATTATCCCCTTTTGCAATGATATTGCCTGCAAAATCTATCAGCAACACGCAGTGAACACCGCTGGCGACAAGTTCGGACAACAGAATTTTTTCAATTTTGTCCAACTGATCCTGACCCAGTGCATATTCCATTAAGCTTATTGATTTATCATGAGGAGACACTGCTTCCATCCTCCACCGAAAAAATTTGGACGAACATTTATTCTGAAGTTATTTATGATTGATTCAAACACCAAACATCTGACTGAATCCTGTAACTGAAACAAATCCGTTAATCAAGGAGTTTTCAATATCGAAACAAGGTTATGTTGTAAGCGGTTTTCATTAAAAGGTAATCACCTCGTATCCGGCATCCCGGTACCTAGCAATGCTGGGATTCCCCCCGATATCTTCCAGCAGGGTAAGACCCTGCGCAAATGTCTACAGCGACCAATCTGCACAATCGGTGGCCATGTGGAAACCAAGGCCGGTTCATCTGCGGAAACAATTCATTTTTTTGATTGTAGCCCATATAAGTTGCAGTTATCAATAGAAAGCTACTCAGCATGTAAATCATTTATAAACGATGCCGAAGGCATGTCCACCGCTGGTTTCCCCCGTACATAAAAATGCTGTCCACCTTATCATCTGAGTACAGACCACTGATCATCATTGAACTTCAAACAATAATCATTTATCATGCAATCATCGCAGCAATCTGACAAAACACATGAAAGGGGGAAAAATTTGATGACATCCGACATCACATCGCCGCTTGTACAAAAACCAATCAAGATGGTTTCCCCCTGTTCCGAATTGCTGGTAATCAGCGATCAGCCGGACTGCACCCAGGCCCTGCGCGATATCTTCAAGCAAGATCACGCCATTTCCGCAGTCAGCAGCGGCGACCAGGCATTTCAGACATGCCGCAACAGATTGCCGGACCTGATACTGCTGGATATCGTGATGCCGAACATGGAGGGACTTGAGATTTGCAGACGGTTGAAAGATGACCCGGATACTACAGAAATTCCGGTCATTTTCCTCATGGCGCCGGATCACCCGGAAGCCGAAACCAGCGCGATCGAAGCAGGCGCAGCCGATATCATCACCCAACCGATTCATCCGGCAGTCGCCCGCAGCCGGGTCAAAACCCACCTGACCCTGAAAACCCAATCACGCCTTCTGGAGTCACTGGCATTTATCGACGGCCTGACCGGTATCGCCAACCGACACCGTTTTGATGAAGGCCTTGAAGCGGAATGGCGGCGTTGCAGACGACTCATCACACCACTTGCCATACTCATGATCGACATCGATCATTTCAAAATTTTTAATGAAGTCTATGGCCACCTGACCGGAGACCGTTGCCTGAAAGAAGTGGCAGCGATTCTGAAGGGGCAGATCGGCCGATCCCACGACATCTTGGCGCGTTACAGCGGCGAGGTGTTTGCCTGCCTCCTGCCGGACATCTATTTTGACGGGGCGATGCAAAAGGCGGAAGCCATGGTTCGGGCCGTCCATGACAGGGAAATGCCGCATCGCGATTCCAAAACCGCTCCGGTCGTTACCATCAGCATTGGAGTCATTGTCACCATACCCGGCCCGGACCGACAGCCCGGAGAGGTAATTTCCCAAGTTAAAATGCAGCTCTCCGAAGCCAAGCAACACGGACGGAATCGAGTATGCGGCCGGGAATTGCCGGGATATTTTGCCAATGCCCTCTAATAATTATGGAGTTTCTTATGGATCAGTTCATCAAAGTCATGAAAGCCCTGTCAGATACTAGCCGGCTGAAAATCATCAAAATGCTTCAACATAAGCCCATGTGCGTCTGTGAAATTCAAAAAGCCCTGGATATTCCGCAACCATCGGCATCCAGACACCTCAAAATTCTGGAAGACGCCGGACTGGCCATGAGTCAGAAAAGCGGGCTGTGGGTCAATTACAATCTGGCGGACGGTACCGACAGCCCGTATGCCGCCATTTTGTTGGGTGGGCTGAAACACTGGCTTGTCGATGATCCGGAAATTGTCCGGATCATCGACAAGCTGCCGGAAATCCGAAGGGAAGATATCTGCAAAGTATAACTTATATTTCGCTCAATTTTTTGGAAAAGTTAGAACCAAACCCTGCGTGGCCTAAAAGACGTCTTCGTAAGGGATCAAGTCTGCGAGACAAAGAAATCGGGAATTTTTTCGCCATTTCATTCATCGTCTCGACATCGATGCTGTCCAGCTCCAGTTCATCTTCGACGGGAAGAGATTTTCTGAGGTACAGGGTGTCCAATACCGCTTTTTCGGGTGTTGCGATGTAGAAATCATCGACCCGGATGAATCCGGAAAAAAGGATGGGAGAGATCTTTGAAAATTCGATGGTGACGCCCTGGTATGGAATATTTCTGCATTTTCCAACCGCCGGACTCAATGTGATGATGGTGCAGACCACCGGGGATTGCAGGCTGACGCCATGATAATTCAAGGCCCATTCTCCGGATACATAGGCAGGCGGGCGGAGAAAGCAGCCTACGGTTTCCACCCGCGGAAAACCGCACAGAAAAGAATTGATGTAATGGCCTCTCATCACCCGATGAATCAATCCATTTTTCTGTGTACGGGATAAAAACATGGCCGGATGCGGGGTCAGTTTTTCCACATCTTCTATGCGGAACAGGCCGGGAAGAAATTTCAGCCGCTTTAATGTGGATTTTTCCATTGCCGTTATTTCCAATAAATCCGGCAAAGGTTCTGCGATTGAAGCTGAGCGCTGACCTGCTGCAACGTCAGAATAAACCGATTGAATCCTTCTGTCTGGTATGCTGAAAAAATATCCGGCGGAATGAAGCGGGGAAGATCGGTATTGAGCGCATTTTCAATCTCTGGCAGCGATTCCGATCTCTGGAAAAAATCCAGTCCACGAGCCGGATGAAAGGGTACCCGGTACATGGACAATTTATTTTCAAGCGTCTGCCAGTTGAGGGAAGTATTCAACTGACTGACGATCCACCAGAGATCAAAGATGTCTCGTCCCTTGAGATATTGGCGCTCATACAGCGCTCGGATTTTGTCCGTCAAGATTTCTTCCGGCGTCTCCACCAGAAGAATGGTGCTGGAATAGGGTAAATAGAAATATCCCGATGTGATCAATCGCGATACCTGTGGCAGATCCCGGAAAACATATTTCTGAGAACCGGGTGTTTGATCTGATTGAAGAAATTCGAATTCCAGCTTTACGGCAATCCGCTCTCGCCGTAGATCCGGCCGGTAGATGAAAAATGTTTTAAAGGCAGTTGCCCGGTTACCCTTGATCTGCTGTTCAGATTGACCGGCACCGAACTGAGCCACACAGGCACGGGATACTTTGGTGATGACCCCCTTCAATATGGATTGAATTTTATCCGGCGGAAGGCAGGTGACGAAATCCAGATCTTCTGAAAAGCGGGAGCCACCATATACCCACCGCAGCGCGGTTCCCCCCTGAAAAACGATGTGCCGAGACCCGGCCTGCCCGTACAGCGCATCCAGCAGCAGCAACTGAAGCACTTCTGATTGCCTGACCCGTGTTTCGGTATATGTGGTCGCCATCATGAACCCTGAGCATGTAAATGGTTAATATAGACGTTCAGAAAATTCATTTCGTGGCGTTATCGGTCGGAGATATACTACAGTATGATCTCCTCCCTGCTGCCTTGTGAAATGAATTTTCTGAACGTCTATACTTCAAGCAATGACCTGATTGATTACTTTAATTAACTTATTTGTATAATATCGTAAATGCCCTGTGGCGGATGCTCCTCGGCCCAGGCAATGGCTTCATTCAAATCCTGCGATAACGCAGGATCATGAAGCCAGCGTCGCTGACGGGAATGAATTCACCAATTTTCAGTATCCATTCTCCGGTTTCGGTCTGTCCTATCATCACGGTTTTACCGGCATATTGTTTGCCCGCTGCAGCCATCCTTCTTTTTTTTCAATGTTTCGCCTATCATGGATGTATGAATCTTGCAAACAAAATATATCCCCGATGGAATTAATGAATTCGAATAGTTACATGATTTCAAACGTTTTAATATATTCATAATATATCTTACAGTTTTGATAAAATCGATATTGACATCCAATGTCAACATATCTATATTCAGAATATTGGATATAGATACGACCAAGCGTTCATTTGTAAAGCCATAAGAACCTGTCTTGACCATGGTTCCGGAAACTTTGATGGTACGCTGATACTGTAAATGTTTATCCCTCTCCCCCACTGGGAGACGGAGTTAAAGGAGATGTCTTATGAAAGATATTGATGCCCAATCCTGCTGTTCGGTGCTGACTGACAAAGCAGAGATTCTCGTCGGCTCAGCGGAAAAATCCCGTGCCCTTCGCTATGTCCTGTATATGGTTCCCTTATTGATCTTATGGGTGTTCATTTATCAGGAACTGGCGAATTTCTCCCGCTTGATGACCTATTCCGTACTCCGGCTACAAGAAGGAAATCACCTGAGCAGCGCCATTGAATTTTTTATCTTCGAAACACCGAAAGTCATGATGCTGCTGACCCTGGTGGTATTCGGCGTCGGAATCGTCCGCTCATTTTTTACCCCGGAGAAAACACGGGCCATTCTGGCAGGGAAAGGGGAATCTGTCGGAAACGTCCTGGCGGCACTTCTGGGAATCGTAACCCCGTTTTGTTCCTGCTCTGCAGTTCCTCTTTTTATCGGGTTTGTCACTACCGGGGTTCCTCTTGGCGTAACCTTTTCATTTTTGATTTCCGCCCCCATGGTCAACGAAATCGCGTTGGTATTGCTCTACGGCCTGTTCGGCTGGAAAATCGCCGCCATTTATCTGGGTACCGGTTTATTGATCGCCATGATCTCCGGATGGGTCATCGGCAGACTTCACATGGAACACCATCTGGAAGATTGGGTGCTTCAGATCAAAGCCGGCGGAAACGGCATGGAAGAGGAAAAACTGACCTGGGAGAACCGGATTCAGTATGGACTGGATGCCGTCAAAGACATCGTCGGAAAGGTATGGATCTATGTCGTGGCCGGTATTGCCGTCGGCGCAGGCATTCACGGATTTGTGCCCGAAGGGTTCATGGCGTCCATTATGGGAAAAGGCGACTGGTGGTCCGTACCCGTGGCTGTTTTGGTAGGTATTCCCATGTATTCCAATGCCGCCGGCATCATCCCCGTGGTTCATGCCCTGATCGGAAAAGGCGCTGCCCTCGGAACGGTTCTGGCCTTCATGATGTCCGTGATTGCACTTTCTCTGCCGGAAATGGTGATCCTGCGCAAAGTGTTAAAGCCCAAACTGATCGCAACTTTTGTCGGAGTGGTCGGGTTCGGCATCATGATCGTCGGATATCTATTCAACATTTTGATATAATTAAGGAGATCGTTATGGAAATCAAGGTATTGGGACCCGGCTGCAGCAAATGCCAGCAGACCGAAAAAATCGTGAAAGAAGCCATTGCCGAAGCCGGAATATCCGCCAATGTTGAAAAAGTGACGGATATGATGGCGATTGCCGGGTATGGTGTGTTCGGCACCCCCGCCGTGGTTATAAACGGCGAGGTTAAAAGTGTTGGAAAGATTCCCAAAAAAGACGAGATCAAGAAATGGCTGGGTGGGACAATAATATGAAAAACCATTACACGAAGATTCAAACCGGATATATCATTGTTTCCGTGTTGTTCATTCTTTTTTTCAGTTTTCTGTATGCCCCGTCTGTTTCATACCTGACGCCCTCTCCAGCGCAGGCAGCGGAAACAAAGGAAATTCCGGCCAAGGGGATGATCACCCTGGTGGACCTGGGTGCGAAAAAATGCGTGCCATGCAAAATGATGGCCCCCATTCTTGAAAAACTGGAAAAAGCGTATCAGGGAAAAGCGCTTATCCATTTTTACGATGTGTGGGAGAATCGGGAACCCGCCGCGCGGTTCGGCATTCGGGCAATTCCCACCCAGATATTTTTCGACAAGGATGCCAAGGAAGTGTACCGGCATGAAGGGTTCATGAGCGAAGAAGACATTGTCGGTCAGCTTGCCAAAATGGGCGTAAAATAACCCCGTACCGGGAGATATCATGATCGACACATTTTTTCTGACGGTAAACCAGTGGATGGCCGGCGGTACGCACCTGGCGATGGCAGGATGTTTTATCTGGGGAATGGTCAGCGTGCTGTTCAGCCCCTGTCATCTGGCATCCATTCCACTGATGGTCGCTTATGTCGGGGGGCAGAAAGAGCAGCCCAGACCGCTGCAGGCCCTGTTTTATTCGGTGGCATTTACCACGGGTCTTTTTTTCAGTATTGCCGCGATCGGCATCATCTGCGCACTGCTGGGCCGGATGCTGGGAGATGTCGGCAATTACTGGCAGATACTTGTGGGGCTCGTGCTGGTATGGGTCAGCCTCGGCATGTTCGGCGTCAAAGGCTGTTCCCTGAGCGGCGGACTGCTCTACCGGCTCAAATTCAAGGGGCTGTTGGGTGCGCTTGGCCTTGGCGTTGCGTACGGTACACTTTCCGGGTCCTGCACCTTCGGGTTCATCGCCCCGATTCTGGCCGTCATCACGGTTCAGCAGCAGATCGCCAGCGGCATCCTGATGATCCTGCTGTTTGCCGTCGGGCACTGCATCCCTATCGTTATCGCCGGTAGCTCGACGGCGCTGGTGCGGCGGGTTCTGGAAAACAGCGTCTGGCAAGGTGCTGGAAGCTGGTTTCGGAAAGGCGCAGGCGCTCTGATCGGATCACTCGGAATCTATTTTATCCTGACGCCATGGGTATCATAAAAACCTGCATTAAATCCGCCTTAACTTAACCAACTTCCAGGAGGACTCATGTCAGCCATCAAAAAACTCTCTTTTCTGGATCGTTTTCTCACCCTGTGGATTTTCCTGGCCATGTTCCTGGGCGTATCCTGCGGATATCTGTTTCCGGAAGTCCGGGATGTCATCAACCTGTTTCAGGCAGGAACCACCAATATCCCCATTGCTGTCGGCCTGATTCTGATGATGTATCCACCGCTTGCCAAAGTCAAATATGAGGAACTGAAAGAAGTCTTTAAAAATACCAGGGTACTGCTGCTCTCCCTGGTTCAAAACTGGATCATCGGCCCGGTGCTGATGTTTTTTTTGGCCATATCGTTTTTATCCGGCCACCAGGAATACATGGTGGGTCTGATTCTGATCGGTCTGGCCCGCTGCATCGCCATGGTCATCGTCTGGAACGATCTGGCTTCCGGCGATACGGAATACTGCGCGGGTCTGGTGGCCTTCAACTCCATCTTTCAGGTTCTGTTTTTCTCGGTGTACGCCTGGGTGTTCATTACGGTGCTGCCCGAATGGCTGGGCTTAAAAGGCATGGTTGTGGATATCTCCATCGGCCAGATCGCCGAAAGCGTGTTCATCTATCTGGGAATCCCCTTCATCGCCGGAATGATCACCCGCTGGATCGGTTTAAAGACAAAGGGCAAGAAATGGTATGAAGAGCGATTCATCCCGAAAATCAGCCCGCTCACGCTGATTGCGCTGCTGTTTACCATTCTGGTGATGTTCTCCCTTAAAGGCGAATACATCGTCCAACTGCCGCTGGATGTCATCCGGATCGCCATTCCCCTCTGCATTTATTTTTTCGTCATGTTTTTCGTATCCTTTTTTCTATCCATGAAATTCAAGGCAACCTACGAGCAGACCACCACGCTAAGTTTTACCGCCGCATCCAACAATTTCGAGCTGGCCATCGCCGTGGCTGTCGCCGTGTTCGGCATCGACTCCGGCCAGGCGTTTGCCGCGGTGATCGGTCCGCTGGTGGAAGTTCCGGTTCTGATCTCTCTGGTAAATGTGGCCCTGTGGTTCAGGAAGAAATATTTTCCTTTTACCCAGCGCACGCCGACAGGCGTCTGCCATTTAACCTGCAAACCATAAAACGATTCAAAAAAACGCTCTTGGCCTTAGGCAACTCGAAAAAAATAAACTGCCATGATTCCTTCATGAATCATGCCGGGTTGAAAAACCTGACAAAAGGATAAAGGCATGCTCAATCTGCTGAAACGGTTCGAGTCCTTCATCGTACTGACGCTCATCTTGATGATGATGGTTGTCGTGTCGCTCTCCACCATCGAACTTGGCTGGCTGCTGATAAAGGATATAATCACTCCGCCGGTTGTGTTGCTCGAGATTGATGAGATTCTTGAAATTTTCGGCTTCTTCATGTTGATACTTATCGGACTTGAGCTTATAGAAACCATCCGGGCCTATTATGTCGAGCACTCCGTGCATGCGGAAATCGTGATCAAGGTAGCGATGATCGCCATCGCCCGAAAAATCATCATCCTGGATATAAAAGACCTGCCAAGCCTTACATTGATTGGTATCGCCGCCATCGTTATTGCGCTGAGTACTGCATATTATGTGATCAAACGCATGAAACTATAGACTTTCAGAAAATTCATTTCGCAAGGCAGCAGGGAGGAGATTATACTGTAGTATATCTCCGACCGATAACGCCGCGAAATTATTTTTCTGAAAGTCTATATCGGCCCCACCGGATAAAGATTTCTAATGCCATCGGCAGTGCTCGCTGAAGATGGGATAAGCAGATATGGTAGCTGGCCAGTCAGTAGAACACGGTAAATTTTCAAGAGGTACAACAAACTCATCAAGTGCCTTCCGGTTCTTTCTCTGATACAGGATGTTCTCAACCCCATGCTCAAGCTCTGCCAGGGTTATCTCCGAAATACCAATATCGCCTGCTTGGTGGGTTATAAAGCTTGAATGCTATGAGAGGTTTTAATGAAATTGGATTTGGATATCCTCACATCTGCCGTCGCCGCCATTCCGGAAATCGCCGCATGCTATCTGTTCGGATCGGCAGCCAATAACGAACCCGTCGTCAATGACATCGATTTGCTGATCCTGGTGTTTCCCGAGGCGGATGCCGAAAAAGTTCTATGGACAGCCGCCGAGAAAATCAGCGATGCCGTCAATCTGCCGGCTGATATGATGGATATTTTGCTGTTCGATCTAACCATGGCCAATCCGTGGGTATTGTATGCGGCTGTCACAAACGGCATTCTGATCAAGAATGCATCACCGGAGCTTCTTGGAGACAGAATTGAGAGTCTCTCTGTCTATTTTCTGGAAAATGAGCCTGTCATTCAGCGAGCTGCTCAGTTGAACCGTGAGATGATCGAGGAAGTATGCGGCAATGGATAAAGACCGTATTGAAACCTATCTTCAGACAATCGCTATGGAAACCGCTGCCATCGTTGATGTTCTGAAGGATTCCGATGAAGAGTTACTCGCGTCTCCTCACCAGATCAAAAGTTGTAAATATTCCCTGATCGTGATTTCCGAAGCGATTGCCAATACGCTTCAGCATATTCTTGCCAAAAAATATCACACGCCTATCGGTGGTTATACGGAGGTTTTTATCAAAGCAAAAAACTTCAAGCTGTTATCGAATGAAATGATTGAAAGGCTGCAGCCGTTCATCCGTTTTCGAAACATGCTGGTTCATCAGTACTGGCGGGTCGATGATACTGTTTTCCTCAACAATATCAGGGCAGGCGTGTCCGACTTTAAAGGATTCATCCATGACATCAGGAAAATCATCGACTGACATAAATCCTGTATCGCAGCCAGCAATTCCCGGAGGCGTCATGAACCAGCATAATTCAACGGTTTAATTCCGGTGCTGGTGGTAAAATAGGAACGGTTTTGAAACCGCCCCTGCCAGGGTGACTTTCTAACCTAATCCACCCAATTCAAAGTTCGATCGACCGCTTTTTTCCATTTTGCATACCCGGCCGCCCGCCGGCTTTCGGTTGTTTCCGCATTCCAGACCCGATCCACATGCCAGTACCGACAAAGTTCATCCTTATCGGTCCAGAACCCGACGGCAAGGCCCGCAGCATAGGCAGCCCCCAGAACCGTGGTTTCGGTGACGACGGGCCGGATCACCGGCACATTCAGGATATCCGCCTGAATCTGCATCAAAAGAGCATTGGCCGTCATGCCGCCATCCACTTTAAGCTGGGTGAGCCTGACGCCGGAATCCTTTTCCATGGCTTCAACAATGTCTCGAACCTGATAGGAAGTGGCCTCCAGCACGGCTCGGGCCAGATGCCCCTTATGGGCGTACTGGGTAAGCCCCACAATGACACCGCGGGCATCGGATCGCCAGTATGGCGCAAAAAGTCCGGAAAAAGCCGGCACCAGATAAACGTCGCCGCAATCCGCAACTGTCCTGGCAAGCTCTTCGATCTCGGCCGAAGTGGTGATCAGCCCCAGATTGTCCCGCATCCACTGAACCAGAGCACCCGTGATGGACACCGATCCTTCCAGGCAGTAGCAAGGCTTGTCGGAACCCAGTTGGTAGGCCACCGTGGTAATCAGGCCATGTCGGGACACAATGGGAACCTGACCGGTATTCATCAGCAGAAACGCGCCGGTGCCATAGGTGTTTTTGGCTTCTCCGGGAGTAAAACATGTCTGCCCCACCAGGGCCGCCTGCTGATCGCCAAGTGCTGCACAGACCGGAACCGCCGCAGACAACGGCCCCGAAGGATCGGTCAGACCCCAGCACCGTTGATCGCTTGATGGAACAATTTTCGGCAGTATCTGTGTCGGAATATTCAGGATGGAGAGCATATCAGGATCCCAGCTCAGGGTTTTTAAATCCATCAGCAGGGTCCGGCTGGCATTGGTGACATCGGTCACATGCGCCCCGCCGTTCGGGCCGCCGGTCAACAGCCAGATGATCCAGGAATCCATGGTGCCAAAAAGTGCATTTCCTTCACGGGCCGCTTTCCGGGCTTCCGGAACCTGATCCAGAATCCAGGCGATCTTCGGCCCGGAAAAATATGTGGCCACGGGAAGCCCTGTTTTCTCCCGGAACCGGTCCGTGCCGCCATCCGCGATCAGTTTCCGACAGATATCGTGGGTGCGGGTACATTGCCAGACAATGGCATTGTAATAGGGTTTTCCCGACCGTTTGTCCCAGACCACGGTGGTTTCCCGCTGATTGGTGATACCGATGGCTGCAATATTTTTTCCGTCGATTCCGCCTTTTGCCAGCGCCCCCTGAATCACATCCTGCGTATTCCGCCAGATTTCTTCCGGATCATGCTCGACCCAGCCCGGTTCGGGATAAATCTGACGATGTTCTTTCTGATCCCAGGCCACAATCCGGCCGGTCCGGTCGAAAATGCTGAATCGCGTGCTGGTCGTTCCCTGATCCACTGCGCCGATATAGGATGTCATGTCGTTTCACCTCCCTTTGGAATTCATATACGGATGAAGTCATTATACAGAAACATGACGATAAAACAGCAAAAAAAATGGGCTCGACGCCGGGGGGGTTTTATTTTATCGCTTATACCTCGACTTTGTACATTTTTATGACATGGTGGCCCACCTACCAGTTAATTTGTGCCATGCTCTTTGATAAATTTTCCAAAAGTCTTTTTTGAACTGAAAAACATTTCTTGATCATTCTGTTTGTTGACAGGAGAAGTTACCCATGGCAATAAACTGCTCAGGGATAGGGATGTTGAGAGGATAGCCGTACGAAACTCCGTGAAGGTGAAATCCAGGACATATGAATTTACTTGATTTACGAACCATATTATTTACAAATTTAATCACGAATTGCCTGTGTGTGTCGGTCCTCGGGTTTCTGTGGATTCAAAATCGAAAGCGATTCAAAGGGTTGTTTTATTGGGTGGCGGACTATTGTTTTCAGGCAGGCGCTCTGTTCATGATTTTTCTGCGCGGAATCATCCCGGATTGGATTTCCCTGGTTCTCCCCAACATGCTGGTGATTACCGGCGCTTTTCTGGGATATGCGGGTCTGGAACGTTTTGTTGGAAAACAGAGCCGACAGATTCATAATTATGTTCTGCTGATCATTTTCACCTGTCTTCAAATCCATTTTGTCTTTATTGCACCCAACTTGTCGGCGCGAAAGCTCATTACTTCAACTGGCGTGCTGATCCTCTGCGCGCAGTGCGTCTGGCTCATGACATACCGAGTTTCTCCTGGCATGCGACGGATGGCGTTGGGTACTGGCCTGGTTTTTGGCGGGTTTTGCCTGGTCAGTCTCATCCGAATCGCCGTTATCGTTTCCAGTCCCCAATCAGATAATGATTTCTTCAAATCCGATCTATATGATTTGCTGATGATAAGCTGCTACGAAATGCTTCTCATTCTGCTTTCCTACAGTCTGACCTTGATGGTGAATGGCAGACTTATCAGGGAAATCCATACTCAGGAAGAGAAATTTTCCAAAGCATTTCATTCATCGCCTTATTCCATTACACTCACCAGACTGGCTGATGGTCATTTTCTGGAAATCAATGACGGCTTTTTGAAAATAATGGGTTATCGGTATGATGAGGTGATCGGAAAAACAACGGTTGACCTAAAACTCTGGGAAAATGATGAAAACCGAAAATGTGTTATCGATGAATTATCCCGGAATCAAAAAGTACGAGATGCGGAATATCGGTTTCGGAAAAAGACTGGCGAAACATTCATCGGGCTTTTTTCAGCGGAAACCATCATGATTGATGACAGTCCATGGGTTTTATCGGTCATTGTCGATATTTCTTTACGCAAAGACGCCGAACGGGAACGCGAAAAACTGATTGGAGAACTCAAAGACGCTCTTTCTGAAGTCAAACAGTTAAGCGGCCTGCTGCCTATCTGTAGCTATTGCAAAAAAATTCGTGATGACAAGGGATACTGGAATCAAATTGAAGCTTATATCGCCGAGTACTCCGAGGCGGAGTTCAGCCACGGTATCTGTAAAGAGTGTGCAGAAAAACACTTTCCAGGTATGAATCTATACGATGCGTGAAACGTTTTTATCCGATAGTACGCGGCTGATAACTTCAGCAAGCCCCTTCAACTGATATGGTTTCCCCAGAAACGCATTGGGGAGTTCAGGATGTTCCTCTGTCATCACCTGAGCCTCGTCGAAGCCGCTGGAAAGGATGACCGGAATTTCCGGCGATATTTTACGCAGCGCCGCCAGCGTGTCCCATCCATTCATGCGAGGCATGGTCAAATCAGAAAGAACGCAGCATATCTCACCCTGATGTCGCTGAAACACCTCAACCGCCTCGACACCATCCTTTGCATCCAATACGGTAAAGCCAATGCGCTTCAACATTGTCATGACCAACTGGCACACATCCGGTTCGTCTTCGACGACCAGCACCGCACCGGTCCATTTGATTTCAGTATCTTTACCCGCTTTTTTCAAAGAAAACGGAAGGGCTTCGGCGGATACCGGCAAAAAAACCCGAAAGACACTTCCCCGACCCGGGCGACTCTCGACGGTAATCCCGCCATCATGAGCGTTTACTATCCCGACAACCACGGATAGACCCAATCCCCGGCCGGTAAACTTCGTGGTGTAAAACGGATCGAATATCTTTTCGATATCTTGATTTCTGATGCCACATCCCGTATCCATGATTTCCAGACACGCATAGACGCTTTCTTTCGGCTGCCAGTCGATCGGAAATCGTCTTGCTGCGGGAATATTTTCATGCGGAACCGTCTTGACCGACAGGGTGATGGTTCCGGGCTTTTCATCGGCGGCTTCCCAGGCATTGGTGATCAGATTGGTTAAAATCAACTGAATCTGGTGCTTATTTGCCTTGATCACCGGCCCGGTTGCCAGTAGATCGGATGTAAAGATGATGTCTTTCGGAATTAAAGCCTCGAGCTGGGGCAGGCTGAGGCGGCACGTCTCGGATGCATCCAGCGGTTCCCGTTTGCCGGGTGTCTGTCCGAGATAAGTCAGCATCAGGCTGCTCATCTGCGCCGCTTTGCCGGCTGCTTTCTGTGAACTGGCCAAGGGTTTTGCTATATCCGAATCCTGAGGCAGATCATTCATGGCCATTTCAAGATTTCCCATTACAACATAGAGCTGATTGTTGAAATGGTGTGCGATAGCGCCCGCCATACGGCCCAGGCTTTCAGCTTTTTGGGCCTGTTGCAATCGATATTCCAGTTCTTTCCTTTCTGCCTCCAACCGTTTTTCGTTGGTAATGTCGCGCTGTGTTCCGGTCCAGATAATATCACCATTTTCCAACATCCTGGGCAAAGACTCCATATGCATGAATCTGACTTGATCATCAACGATGAACCGTCCTTCCCACTGAAATGAACCCCCTGTTTTTCTGGCTGTTTCATTTGTCTCGATCAAATGGTTTATATCTTCGGGATGGATGCAATCAAACGCCATCTTTGGATTTTTCAAGACTTCATCGCAGTCAACCGCCATCATCTCACAAAAACGCGGGCTGACATAATCGAAAACAACATCGCCTTCAGACTTCATCCTCATTTTATAGATGCCGACCGGGATTTGCGCCACCATTTCATCATAGGCGAGTTTACTTTCCTGCAATGCCGTCTCCGCCTGCATGCGCTCGCTGATGTCGCGCACTATCGCAAACATGACTTTTTTCCCCTTCCATGTATAAGGCCCCCCCACAATTTCTACGGGAAAGACGGTCCCATCTTTTTTCTTGTGAAATCGTAGCGGAATATAGGTGGTTCCATCAGATATCGCCTGTCGGGTGGCTTGATCCGATTCCTGGTGCTGCACCGTAATATCGTGAATGGTCATTTGGCCCATGAGTTCCGTCTTGCTGTATCCATAAAGCTTTACATAGGCGTCGTTGACATCCAGAAATCGCAGCGTCTGCAGATCAAAGATGCTGATCGCATTCAGTTCGTTATGAAAAAGCACCCGGTATTTTTCTTCGCTCTCCTGCAGCGTATTCTCTGCCAGTTTGCGTTCGGTGATATCGCTGATGGCCACCAGAAGCTGTGGATCGACGGATTCCGATCGGATGGACTTGGGAGTTGTCAGCTTAGCTGCGGATAATTGCCCGAAAACCGGTACTCCGGACTTGGAAAGAAGACCGAATTCCAGTTTTTTTCCATCAGGATGTTTAAAAAAAGAGCGGAATCGTGATAGAAACACCTGACGGTCCGATGGGTTCAGAAACTCGCTCAATCCCCTGCCCATGACCTTGTCGGGGTCTATTCCCACCATGTTGCAGAATGTCTCATTGACTTTGTTGATCGTTGCATTTTCATCGAGCACCAGGTAGCCGACTGGCGCCTGATGGAAAAGAATCCCGAATCGGTCTCTGGAATGCGTCAAGTCTTCCTGTGATCGCTGCAACTCCTCGTTTTGTATTTGAAGTTCGATTTGATGAACCTGTAGTTCATGAATCAATCTTGCAGCTTTTTCAGCAGAAAGCGCCTGATGCGACGAACTGTCTTCAGGAGTCAGAGCCTCGGCCTTCCTCCGCAATGCGTCGAGCGAGTCCATAGCGTTCAATTATCAGCTCTCCATAAACGGTTATCATTCAGCTTCTTCATTGTCACATCCTGTGGTGGATCAGACAATCCTTCGTGAAAAATTAAATCGTTTTCAGCGATTTTTCATGAAGAATTCTGTTGGTGATATCCTCAAAAGTGGTATAAATCTGAAACGGCTTTTTTTCTCCATCTTGAAATTCCGGTGTGGCATTCACCAATATCCATCGCGTCGAGTCGCTTGTCGGACTGAAGACACCCATCACAAATCCAAAAACCGGTTTTCCGGTGGACAAGGCGACCATCGATGGGTGATCCGCACCGTCAAGAGGTGTTCCATCTTCTCGGAGAGTCTTCCACCGAGTATCCATCGAAGTCCGCCCCAGTATCTGATCGAGGCTGAGCCCCAGTATCTTTTCCGCAGATGGATTGGCGGAAATGATTTTTCCATCGGCATTCTGGTAAACAACCCCTTGAGCCATCGTTTCAAAGAGATTTCGATATTTTGCTTCACTGGCTTTAAGATCGGTTTCAATGCGTCTTTTTCCGGCTACATCTTCAAACGTAACTGCCAATCGCGCATCCGGCAATCGAAACGCATGAATACGATAAGCTCCATGGATTCGGCTATCCTGGTAGCTCATATTTTCGATATAGCAAGGTTCACCGGTTTCGATTACGGCATATAAGCAATTCTTAAATCCGCTTTCTTTAGCGCCCGGCCAGATATCATCGAAACGACGCCCCTTCCAAACTTCCAAATGGATTCCGGTCAACCGTTCGGCTTCCGGGTTGGTGTTTTCCAGAACCAGTTCACCGGCCTCATTTCGTACATAGATGAACAGACCCGCAGGCATATAGGTGCTGATGTCCTGATAGATTTGAATACTTTGATTGACACGGCTCTGAATGTGTTTCAGCTCCGTGATATCCACAAAGGTGAGAACAACACCTGAAAACAGGTTTTCTCCGATCTGATAAGGAATCGCACGGGTCAGATAACTACTGCCATCGTCGGCTCGAACATTTTTCTCGATCAACTGATTGCTTCTTAAAACCATACGAACGGTTTCAACCGGATCAAAGTCAATAAGACGATGAGACAGATGCGTGATGGGGCGACCAACGTCCTTTTCCATGATGTTGAAAATACGCTTGATTTCAGGCGAGAATCGGCGGATTTCCAGATCTTCATCCAGCAGCAGGGTGCCGATCTGCGTGCTGGTCAGCAAATTGTCTACATCATTGTTCAGTTCGGTCAGCTCGAGAATTTTTTTCTGATATTCAGTATTGACGGTGTACAATTCTTCATTGGTGGATTGCAATTCTTCATTGGTGCTTTGCAGCTCTTCGTTACTGGCCAGCAGTTCTTCGTTGGTGGCTTGCAGTTCCTCGTTGGAAGTTTCCAACTCTTCGATGGTGGCCTGAAGGTTCTCCCGTGCAAACTGCAGTTCCTGATCCAGGTCCTGAATCCGCTGTTTTGCCTCCTCTCCCAAATCATAAGAAGTTCCTTCTGTTACAACAGCCCCAAATTCCTGTTTACTTTCTTCAAAGAAAACCGCTACGAACTGTTCATATCCTTTTTTCCATGGCATCGGCACAATACGCATGCGAATGTTGCGGTTCATATCCATGTTTCTGATGCGGATATTGGTATATGAGATTTCCTCTCGGGTACGGAACACCTTTTGAATTCCGGTTGCCAGTGGGATGGCCAGGTCTTTTGTCGCCATTCGCGTGATGTCGAAATGCATCCGGCCTGAAGGAACCGTAAAATATCCTTCCGTGTTTCCAATAACATGCAGAATTTCCATCTGTTCATTGACAATCACCGCAAGGGGAAAATATTGCGCGGCCACCAGATCCAGAAACCCCCTGATCATTTGATTGTCGTCTGGGCCTGAATGCCGTGGACTGCTGTTTCGAACCGAATAAGGTTGAATCCGATAGACAGAGTCCCCCCTCATCGGCATCGGAATATCTTTTCGAAGTGAACGCGATTTTCCTTTCGATCGGAAAATTTTATATTTGGCGTGCAGCGTCTCGAAACAATCGGACATATCGCCGATCGTTTCACTGCTTCCCAAGAACAACAGCCCTTGCGGATTCAGCGAAAAATTAAACATTTCCAAAGCTTTTTGCTGAAGTATGGGCTGAAGATAAATCAGCAGATTTCTGCAACTGACCAGATCGGTATTGGTAAAGGGCGGATCCCGGACCAGATTGTGCTGAGCAAAAACCACCATTTCTCGTATGTGCCGGACGATCTGATAGTTATCCTCTTTCCGATAAAAATATTTGCTCAATAACTGGGGACTCAAATCGGCTGCAATGCTTTCCGGATAAATTCCGTTGCTGGCCGCCAGAATGGCATCCCGATCGATATCTGTGGCGAATATTTTGATATCACGACTTATTTTTTCCTTTTCCATCGCTTCTTTAGCCAGTATGGCAATGGTATATGCCTCTTCGCCTGTTGAACATCCGGAAATCCAGAACCGAATTTCGCGACTCCGGTCACGATGAAGAATATCCGGAAGACATGCCGTGGCCAACTCGTTCATCGCTTCGGAATCACGAAAAAAACTGGTCACACCGATCAGCAGCTCCCGGTAAAGGGTCATCAACTCGCCCGGATAGGTCTGAATATATCGAACGTAATCCCGCAGATCGTCCATGCGGTTGACGGTCATACGCCGTTCGATCCGGCGGGTGATGGTGCTGGGTTTGTAGTATGTGAAATCGACCTTGGTCTTTTCGCGCAACTCGGCGAAAATGCGCGTCAGGTTGTCTTCGTCGCTGAGGAGCGTTTCAGATCGTTTTTCCCGAGACGCATAGGGGTGGTCAACAAAAGACATCAACTGATCCGGCATATCTTCCGGATTCAGGATAAAGTCCGCAACTCCCGTAGAAATGGCAGCTCTGGGCATACCATCGAATTTAGCACTTTCCGGACTGTGTACCATCACCATTCCGCCAAATTCCTTGACGGCCCGAACTCCTCGAGTGCCATCGCTGCCGGTTCCGGACAAAATAACGGCAACGGCCCGCTCAGCCTGATCTTCAGCCAGAGATCTCAGGAATATATCGATGGGAAGGTTGATGCCTCGGTTTGGTTCCTGATCCTTCAACAGAAGTTTGCCGTGAAAAATGGTCAGATTCTTTTTGGGAGGAATCAGGTAAATATGGTTGGTGTCTACCACCATGCCATCTTCGGCGCGTTGAACCCGCATCTCGGTTTTTTTGGACAGCAGTTCGACCATCAGACTTTTGTAGTCCGGTGCAAGATGCTGAACCACGATAAACGCAAGCCCGCTTTCAGGCTGCATATGTGTAAAAAAGGCTTCGATGGCCTCGAGCCCTCCGGCGGATGCGCCGATGCCAACATAATGGGTGGGATTTTGTTTCTCGATGGTGATGGAGGGATCATTCATGCGTACCTGCCTTTGAACTGGAAACTTTCCTGCAACGCCCTCTCCTGCAGAGAAGGCCGAAGGATTCCTATAAAACTATTGTTCGTTATTTGCAAGTACGCGGTTGATGATTTCTCCAAGCACCTTGATCTGATAGGGTTTACCCAGAAACGCATCAGGGCGTTCAAGGTGATCTTCCGCCATCACCTGAGCCTCATCGTAGCCGCTCGACAGGATGACCGGAATTTTCGGCGATATACCGCGAAGCGCTGCCAGTGTCTCCCAACCGTCCATCCGCGGCATCGTCAAGTCGGAAAGAACACAGCGGATCTCATGCTGGTGTTGCTGAAACACTTCCACCGCCTCGACACCGTCTTTTGCTTCAAGCGCGGAATATCCCAGACGACCCAGCATGATCCTGGCCATGTTGCGCACCATCGGGTCATCTTCGACCACCAGCACCGTACCGGCTCCGGTAATTTCCGGAATGCCGCCGGTTTTTTCCAGAGAAATGGCCACGGCTTCGGCGGATACCGGCAGAAAAACCCGAAAAATGCTGCCCCTGCCCACGCTGCTTTCAACCGTTATTCCCCCGCACTGAGTACCGACCATTCCCAGCACTGTGGGTAACCCCAGCCCCCGGCCGGTAAATTTTGTGGTAAAAAACGGATCAAAGAGCTTTACAATATCTTCAGTTGCAATCCCGCATCCCGTATCCGAGACTTCTAGGCAGGCATAGATACGCTCTTTCGGGTGCCAATCCACAGGAAAGCGGTTTAAATCAGGAATATGCTCCGAAGCCACTGTTTTGACACTTATATCGTATCGTTGTTAAATATCATGGGATAAGCATCCCATTCTTTTCACTAACATCAAACAAAAAGCAACAAAGGCTTGGTCACATCTTTGTTCAAGGTTATCGGTAACCGCTTGACGGGTAACCGGTAGCACATTTGAGCAAAG